>JBDTIE010000178.1:0-2093 GCA_039936515.1 Rhodanobacter sp.
CAAGCCCGACCATTACCGCTACTGATCACCGCTGGAAGGCGGGAATGGGACACCATTCCCGTGGCATGACGGAGCGCAGCGATGCGCTCCGTTTTTTTGTGTCTGTCGGCCAGCTGTAAGAATCGCCCCTGCCGCAACGTCTTCAAGAGTGATCCCAAGGAGATGTGCCCATGTCCGTTTCGCTGTCCAGCGAAGGTGCGCCGATGACGAACGCCGACCCGACCGATGTTGCCAGCCTCGCCCACACCTATGGCCGGCACGTGTTCCATGCCGCGTGGCGCGTGCTTGGCGACGTCGCGCAGGCCGAGGACGTGCAACAGGATGTGTTTTTGCGATTGCTGGAAAAGTCTGCCGGAGAGGTCACTGCATGGCCTGGCTTTCTGACCACGATGGCCACGCGCATGGCCATCGACCGGCTGCGCCGGCATCAGCGCTGGCGGCGGCTGATTCCAATCTGGCGCGCCAGCGTGCCGGTTGCCTTTGACAGCACCGAGCACGATGCCGTCCGCGCCGACCGCGCCCGACTGCTGCGCCAGGCCCTGGGACGATTGAAATCCAGGGAGGCCGAATGTTTCTCTTTGCGCCATGTCCATGGCATGGAGATCGCCGCCATCGCGCGAACCATGGACATGACCGTCAACCACGTCAGCGTCTGCCTGCACCGCGCCGCCCGCGCGCTGGAGGCACAGCTGGCCGACAGCGGAAACCCGACTTCACCGGAGGTGCTGTGATGACTGCCGAGCTTTCACCCAAACTGTCTGCCCATCTCGCCGCGCTTAATGTCGCGCCCTCGGATGCGGCCACCGAAGTCGCACAGCGCAGGCTGGAAGCGCGACTTTCCCGCTCGCGCCAGCAAGCGGTGCGACGCCCCTGGGTTGGCTGGATCGCGGTGGCGGCCAGTGCCTGTCTGGTGGTGACACTGGTGATGCTGCCGGCGTCGCCCGGCGTTGCCTTTGCGGTGGCGCAAAAACACCTGCGCGACTTCACCACCCTTGGCCTGACCATCGAACAACGTTCGCAGGGCATCGCCATGCCGATGATCCACGTACGCATGAACCGCAACGGCGATGCGCGCACTGACATGGGCAGCGCCACCACCACGGTGGTCAATATCCGCGAACACCGGATACTCACCCTGCTGCACGATTCGCACATGGCCATGCTCACGCCACTGCCCGTCTACGCCACGGCGCAGCCTGCGGACAAGCTCGCCTGGCTCGATGCCATCCGCGATTTCCAGGGCAAGGCAACGCGCTTGCCGGAGCAGCGGACCATCGACGGCCGCTCGACCACGGGCTGGGCGATGGATTCCGAAGGCATGCACATCACGCTGTGGGCCGATTCCGATGGCTTGCCGCGAGCGATGGACATCAAGGCCAATGGCAGCCAGCTGCTGAGCCAGCGCGTGCACGTGGCCGTGGACAAGCCGATGGACGACTCGATCTTCGCCACCGACGTTCCGGCCGGCTACGAGTTGGTCCGTCCAGACAGCGAATGAAGTCCGCCCGCAGTGAACGCCATGAGCCGCTTGCCGCGCACTCGGATCAGCCCATCTTCGGGACAACCCTGACCGTGATCCGTGTCGCAGTGGTGACTGCCCATCACACCGTGCGGTAGAGCAGATCCCATACGCCATGGCCCAGGTCCAGACCGCGGCGCTCGAAGTGGGTTTCGATGCGCCAGGCGGGCTTTTCGGCGTACGCGTCCGGCGCAACGGCGTTGCGCCAGCCGGGCGCCGACTCCATCACCGCCAGCATGTGTTCGGCGTACGCCTGCCAATCGGTGGCCAGGTGCAGCAGGCCGCCACTGGCCATCCGCGATGCAAGCAACGCGACAAAGTCAGGCTGGATCAGGCGGCGCTTGTTGTGGCGTTTCTTGTGCCACGGATCGGGAAACCAGACCCGGACCTCGTCCAGCGCACCCGGCGCAATGACGCGCTCCAGCACGTCGACTGCATCGTGGCGAAACACGCGCACGTTGCGCGCGTCACGTGCGGCCAACGCGTTCATCAGACGGCCGACGCCGGGGCCATGCACCTCCACGCCGATGAAGTCGCGATCCGGATCATGCTCGCTGGCCCACGCCAGCGCCTC
>JBDTIE010000179.1:0-34837 GCA_039936515.1 Rhodanobacter sp.
CGAGGAAGTGCACGTCGTGCAGAAGGATCGGGCCGTCGGCGCCGACGGTCAGCGCGTTGCGATCACTGATTGCAGGCGCACCCGAACCGGTGGTGGAACCATCCTTGGGCGTCTGGTCGGAGTGGGACATGGGAGAACTCCTGATGTGGGGGATGTTCGACCGAGTCTGCCTGCATCGACGCACGCTTGCCATTGGCCTGAACCAACAAGGTTGTCAGGCGATGTCTTCAGGATTTGCAAGCGCGGGTGCGCTCGCCACGCACCCGCACCTACTTGCGTGCGGCGATGATCTGGCTGAGGTAGTCCGGCGTGCCCTCCACGCGTTGCAGGTGCGGGTACTGCGCGCCATCGTGATAGTCCACCGGCACGGTGCGGTAGCCGCCCTGGTACTT
Source organism: Rhodanobacter sp. (assembly GCA_039936515.1). Classification (GTDB taxonomy): domain Bacteria; phylum Pseudomonadota; class Gammaproteobacteria; order Xanthomonadales; family Rhodanobacteraceae; genus Rhodanobacter. Next base: position 393 of record JBDTIE010000179.1, read on the forward strand.
CAGGAGCAACTGGATCGGCGTCTTGCTGCCTTTCGCCGCCGCAATCGCCTCCTTCAACACATCGGTGGAATAGGCCTGGCCGTTCACCGCCTCCAGTGTGGCGCCGCTGCTGACGCCTGCCTTGAATGCCGGGCCATTCCAGCGCACGTCGTTGACCTGGCCCTTGTCGTTCATGGTCAGCCCGATCGACCAGGCGAAGTTGTACAGGTGGCGCGACGCTTCCGGCCGCGTGTTGTACTGCTTTTCGTATGCCGTGGGCTGGTCGGTGTAGACCAGCTTCCAGCCGGTGCCGGCCAGACCGTCGGCCAGATGCGGATCGAGCGTGCTGACGCGTGCCTGCAGGAAGCCTGCCCAGTTATCCTTGACAACGTCATCGAGCGCTGCGATGACATCGTCAAAGTCGTAGGTCCTGGTGACGTAGCTGCCGTCATCGACGCCAAAAAACGCTTGCGCGAAATCGTCCAGTGACTTGCGGTCATGCGTCAGCGCGCGGATACGCGCGTCCACCGCCAGCCACAGCATCTGTCCGCCGCTGTAGTAATCCTCGCTCATCTGCCAGCTGCGATACGGCAGGCTGGAGCGGCGCGCGGCGGTGGCGTCATTGGTGGTGTCCTCCAGCGTGCGCCACTGGAAGCCGGGGCGGTTGCGCTCATAGTTGGCCGCGACCATGGCCAGCGCATCGCGGAACTGCTGCGGCGTCCACATGCCCGAACGCGCGGTGAGCACGAAACCCCAATACTGGGTCTGGCCTTCGTAGACCCACAGCAGCGAGTCGCCCATCGGCACGTTGAAGTTTGGCGTCCACAGGTCGGCCGGGCGACGGAACTTGCCGTTCCACGAATGCACGTACTCGTGCGCCAGCAGGTCGCGGTTTGGCGCGTTGTCATCCCAGGCGGTGAAGTAATCCGCGTCCATCCCGTCCTCGCTGGATTGATGGTGCTCGGTGCCATTGCCTGCCAGCACATCGGACAGCGAAAACAGGAAGTCGTAGTGATCGTAATGGTGCGAGCCAAACAGCCGCACCGCCTGGGTGACCAGTCCGCGATGCACCTTGAGCTGCTCGGGTGTCATCTGCAGGAACTTTGGCGCGTCTGCGACGATGTCCAGGTGCACCGGTGCCGCACCTCCGGGGTTGAGGTCGACGCGCTTGAAATACCGGCCCGCGTAGATTGGCGAATCAATCAGCGTGTTGAACGTCACCGGCTTGAAGGTCGTGGAATCACCCGACTGCGAAGCCGTCTCCAGCGCGGTGCCCATCTGCCAGCCGTGCGCCAGCGTCACGCCGGGCGCGAAGGTGATGGCGCGGGAAAAGTGTCCGGCCGGATACAGCGCTACCTTGCTCCACTCCATGTCCATCATGCGGTCGGTGATCTCGAACCCGCCGGTGCGCGGAGACATGTATTCGAACTGGACATCCAGTTCGGTCACGCCGGCAGGCACGTCCAGATGGAAGGCGTACACGTTGTACTCGTCGCGCTTCCACGCGAGCGGCTTGCCTCCGGCACTCAGGCGCAGGCCAGCGAGCATGGCGATCGGCCCGGTCGGCGAGTGGTCGCCGGGAATCCACTGCGGGTACAGCAGCGTCAACGGACCGGTGCTGACCGGGATCGACTCGCGCACACGGAAGATGCCCTGCACGGTATCGCTGGCGTCAACATGCAGCGTGATGGTGCCGGGGTAGGGTGTGTCCTGCGGCGCCGGCACCTGGTCGGTACGCAATGACTGCGCATGCATCGTTCCGACAGCCAGCGCCAACGCAAGCGCCGCGAAAACAGTCGTCGGTGCACGCCTGGTGCGAGACGGCGACCGGCAAGGAAAGGCAACGGGCATGGCGCACTCCGCAGATCAGTGGAGAAACCGGTCAAAGCTAGCACCGGGCAAGGTGTCGGGGACAATGCCGCGCTCGCTGCGTCGGGCACATCCACGGCAGCGTTTATCTGAGCAGGATGTCGCGAACCCGACGCCGCAGCGTATCCAGCGAAAACGGTTTGGTGAGCACGTGCATGTCTACTGCCAGGTGGCCGCCACCGACGGTGGAATCGTCTGCGTAGCCGGTCATGAACAGGATCTTGAGACGCGGGCGCGTGACGCGCGCGGCATCGGCCATCTGCCGTCCATTCATGCTGCCGGGCAGGCCGACGTCAGTGATCAGCAGGTCGATCACGGCCGGGGATTGCAGTGTGCGCAGTCCTGCGTCGCCATCGGTCGCTTGTAGCAGGTTGTAGCCAGCCTCGGTCAGCATTTCGCACACCAGCTCGCGGATGGACGGCTCGTCTTCGACCACCAGGATCGTCTCGTGATGCCCGCCGGGCTGGCTCACATGTGCGGTTGATTCGGGCGCGATGTCGGCAGGCATGTGGTCGTGGCGTGGCAGGTAGATGCGCACGGTAGTACCGGCACCCAGTTCGGAATGGATACGCACCTGACCGCCGGACTGCCGTGCGAAGCCGTAAATCATCGACAGCCCCAGACCGCTGCCCTGGCCGATGGGTTTGGTGGTGAAGAATGGGTCGAAGGCGCGGGCGATGACTTCAGGACTCATGCCGCTGCCGGTGTCGGTGACGCTCAGCGACACGTACTGGCCTGGATCAAGTTCGTATGTCGCGGCTGCATGCTCATCCAGCCCGCAATTGGCGGTCTCGATGCTCAGTTGGCCACCCTCGGGCATCGCGTCGCGGGCGTTGATGCACAGATTGAGCAGGGCATTTTCCATTTGCGGCGGATCGACCAGGCTGGGCCAGAGGTCGGCGGTCCCGAGCACTTCCAGCTGCACCGACGGGCCGATGGTGCGGCGGATCAAATCCTCCATGCCGCCGACCAGACGGTTGATGTCCGTCGCTCGGGGGTCCAACGTCTGTTGCCGGGAAAACGCCAGCAGGCGCTGGGTGAGCGAGGCAGCCCTGCGCACTGCAGCTTCGCCCAGTTCCAGGTAACGCGGAACATCCTCGGCCTTGCCCTCGTCCAATTTCATCTGCACGACTTCCATAGCGCCCATGATGCCGCCGAGCAGGTTGTTGAAGTCGTGCGCGAGGCCGCCAGTGAGCTGGCCGACCGCTTCCATTTTTTGTGACTGGCGCAAGGCTGCTTCGGTGCGCACAAGCGCAGCGGCCGCTTCCTTTTCGGTAGTGATGTCGCGCGCGCTGCAGTAGATCTTGTCGTCTTCAGGGATGGCCACCCACGACAGCCAGCGATAGCTGCCGTCGGCGTGGCGGTAGCGGTTTTCGAAGTGCAGCGCCGGCTCGCCCAACTCGATGGCATGGGCAAAGGCGAGCCTGGTGCGTGCCAGGTCATCGGCATGCAGGAAGTCCAGAAACGGCGTGGCCGCGATGGTTTCTTCCGGCCAGCCCAATATGGTTTGCCACGCTGGATTGGAGAGCTCGAAGACGCCCTGGGCATTGAGCACGCCGATGATGTCGGTACTCAATTGCCAGGTTCGTGCCCGTCCGTGGATGCGCTCGGCTACCTTCGCTTCCAGGTCGCGGTTGAGTTCGCGCAGCCGCGCCTCGCTGCCGCGCAAAGCGCTCTCCGCCAGCGTGCGCTCGGTCACGTCCATGCCTTCGACGAAGATGCCGGTGACTTGCCCGCTCGCGTCCTTGATCGGCTGGTAGACGAAGTCGACGTAGCTCTGGCTTACTGGCGTATCGGGCGCTGGCCGCATGGTGAAAGGCGAGGCGCTCGCCACGTACGGCTCGCCGCTGGCATAGACCATGTCCAGCAGATCGACAAATCCTTGTTCAGCGGCTTCGGGCAGGGCCTCGGCCACCGAACGACCCAGCACATCCCGTCCCCCGATCAGCCGGCTATAGCTGCGATTGGTCAGTTCGAAGATGTGCTCCGGTCCGCGCAGCAGGCCCATGAACGAAGGAGCCTGCTCGAACATTTCCGCCAGGCGTTGGCGCTCTTCGACCGCGCGCATGGACGCCAGCATGTGCTCGGTGGTTTCGCTGCATACCAGCAACACGCCGCCGACGCCGCCGGGCGCAGCCTCATCGTCGATCGGGCCATAGCTATAGGTCCAGTAAGTGTCCTCGTCACGCCCATTGCGGCGCAGGACCATATGCTGGTTTTCGTGCCAGGTCGCGCTGCCGCCGGACATCACTTGCTGGAATTGCTCGTAGACCACGTCTTCCCACACCTCGGGCCATACCTCCTGCGCTGTCAGACCCAGCGAGGCGGGGTGGCGTTCGGCGGTGAGCGTCTTCCGGTAGGCGTCGTTGTAAAACCAGAATCCGCTCGGACCCCAGAACAGGCCCATCTGGTAGCGCGAATTGAGCATCAGGCGGATGGCAGTGCGCAAAGCCTGCGGCCAGCCCAGCGGGTCGCCCAACGGATGCGCTGACCACGCATGCGCGCGCATCAGCTGACCCATCTCGCCGCCAGCGGACAGAAAGGAAACGTCGTTCATCGAATTCTGTCCCGCCCACGATCAGTCAAGTCATCGCCAAAGCGTGCCGCTTTGCGTGCGCACTGGCAATGCCTTGGACCCCCGGCGGCGGCGCTTCGCGCCCAAACCGCCAGCGCCAGGTTGGCGGCAAGCGGGTCGCGCACGCTTGTTGGGTCTGCTACCACTCCAGCATGATCTTCCCGATGTGCCTGCTGCTCTCCATCAATGCGTGGGCTTTTGCTGCCTCGCGTGCGGGGAAGACCTGGTGGATCACCGGTTTGGCCCTGCCTGATTCAAGCAGCGGCCACACATGCTCGTGCAGTTGCCGCGCCACATGGGCTTTGAAGGCGACAGGTCGCGCGCGCAGCGTGGAGCCGGTGATGGTCAGCCGCCCGCGCATGATCAGTGAGGCGTCGATCTGTGCGTGCTTGCCGCCCAGCGTGGCGATGAACACCAGGCGCCCGTCGTCGGCGAGCAGCTCCAGTTCACGCATCACGTAGTCACCGGCGACCATGTCCAGAATCAGATCCACGCCGCGACCATGGGTGAGGGATTTCACTTCCTCAACGAAATCCTGCTCGCGGTAGTTGATGGCGTGGGCCCCGAGTTTTTCGCAGGCTGCGCATTTTTCCGCAGTGCCGGCAGTGGCGAACACGCGGTGGCCAAATTCGCGAGCCAACTGGATGGCGGTGACGCCGATGCCGCTGGAACCGCCTTGCACCAGCAGGGATTCGGGTGCGCCGTCGGCGGTGATGCCGAGGCGTCCGCGATCAAACACGTTGCTCCACACGGTGTAGTAGTTTTCCGGCAACGCCGCCGCTTCGAGCAACGTCAAGCCCCTGGGCAGCGGCAGGCACTGCTGCAGTGGCGCCACGACGTATTGGGCGTAGCCGCCGCCGGTGAGCATCGCGCAGACCCTGTCGCCCTGCTTCAGAGCAAACGGGTTTTCGCCGCCGACGTCGCCATCGACCAGTTCGCCGGCCACCTCCAGGCCCGGCAGGTCTGAAGCGCCCGGCGGCGGCGGGTAGCGGCCCTGACGCTGAAACACGTCCGGGCGATTGACGCCGGAGGCCGCGACCCTGATCAGGACTTCGCCCGGCCCCGGCTGCGGGATGGCGCGTTCGGTCAGCTGCAATACGTCTGCCGCTCCGGCCCGGGTGATTTCGATGGCTTGCATGGTGCGCATGGACGGCTCTCGCGAAGTGTGATCGGGATCGGGTCTGGTGTTCATTCAACCGAAGCGCCAGTACGTGTGATTGCGTTCGGACAAGCGCACGCTGCCGCGCACCGCTGCGCGGGGGCCAGGCTGCGGCTATGCCACCGGTGGGAAAGCACACCATGTTGGCACGACAACGAAAACCGGGCCTCACGCGGCATCGTTGAGCGCGGCCTTTTGTCCACGGGCTGATCGCGTTGGTTGCACGCCTGATTCACTTCGCGTGCTGGATAAAGGTCCAGCCCAGCGCCGGTCGCTGGCAACCCTTCTTTCATGGAATCGATCGCATGCGTCCCATCCGTTTATCCCTGTTTTACCCCGCTGCTGGTGCGCTGGCCCTGGCGTTCTGCAGCGGCGCGTTCGCCCAGCAGAGCGCGCCTGTCAGTGCCACTTCCGCCAACGCGGCGGCCGACAACACCGTCGTGAACCAGCGTGATCGTTCCACGCAGGCGCTGACGCCGATGGATCAACCCAATACCAAGGTCGACATCAAACTCGCCGCCGATGTGCGCAGCGCCATCGTCAAGGACGATGCGTTGTCGGTCTGGGCGCACAACCTCAAGCTTGTTGCCGCCGACGGCGTGGTGACACTGCGCGGGCCGGTGGCCAATGCCCAGGAGAAGGCGCGTGTGCAATCGCTGGTAGGCGCGGTGCCCGGCGTGGAGCGTGTGGACAACCAGCTTGATGTCAAAACCCCGTAACTTCAAGGAATCACACCGAATGAATGCTTCCGTGTATTGCACCACCAAGACTGTCGATCAGGCCGAGAACATCGTGCTGGAGTTGAAACAGGCCGGATTCCTCAACGACGACATCTCGGCCTTGTTGCCGGACAAGCGTGGCACCAAGGACTTCGCACATGAACACAACACCAAGGCGCCCGAAGGCGCAACCGCCGGCGGCGTAGCCGGATTGGGCGTGGGTGCTGCGGTGGGCTGGCTCGCCGGTATCGGCGCCCTGGCAATTCCAGGTGTTGGCCCGTTCATCGCCGCCGGTCCGATCATGGCCGCACTGGGTGGCGCCGCAGTGGGTACCGCAGCCGGCGGCGTCATCGGTGCACTGGTTGGCATGGGCATTCCCGAATTCGAGGCCAAGCGCTACGACGCCAAGATTCGCGATGGCAACATCCTGATTTCCGTGCACACCGAAGACGGCAAGCAGAAGGACGTTGCCAAGGATGTTTTCGAGCGCAACCACGCGGACGACATCTCCACGGCCTCGGAAGCCTCTGTCGGCTGACCCTCTGCACGCGTCCGCGTCTGCGTTGTAAAGCGGCGCCGCAGAAATGCGGCGCCGTTGTTCTGTGCGTGCCTGGTTGCCGGGTGCATTTCAGGTTTGCCGCGCTTGCCGCGTACGTGGTCTCTGCCAATGGGTCGATGAATGTGGCGACGCCTCGTGTAATCGCAGAAGCCACCGCGACCGCCACTCTAGCTCTGCAGCAGCCGCGATGTTCCGTCGGAGTGGTGAGTCAGCGGCATCCTGCCTTGGCAGCCGCTGCGCCACGGAGACTTGGCGAGCGGCGACTGTACTGTGGCCAGCATTCCACAATGCCGCGTCTGCAGTAGCTCCGCAAGAAAATGCGCAGACCCAGTGGTTGCGCCAAGACCGTCGATAACCTTTACGACACTACCGATCAAGACCGGGGACAGCCAGAGCCCGGTGTAGACGGCTCCAAGGGCCGCCAACGTGATCAGTATGCCTGCTGTGGATGTCGAAATTCATTACAACATTTATTGGGCGCTTCGCGTTGTTCGAACACAGGTCAAGCAAAATCAACGGTCTGCATTTTTGGCACATGAAATGCTGAACCCGGCTGTGCTGACAGAACTCTGCAGAGCGGTGTGCCCTGCTGCATGTCCATAAGGAGTAGCCGCGATGAATGCGATAAAGGGGATCTCGATGAAGACCGGGCTTTTGACTGGCGCGGCCATGCTGGCCATGTTTGCCTTTGGCGCTCAGGCCCAGGCAACCGTAGTGCACATCGGTTTCAATGGTGCGGGCGCAACCGGGCATGCCTCCCTGACGGTGGGAGCTGATACCACCGCGGGCGATCCGACCGGAGCCCAGGTAATCACCGACGCCAGCGGTAGTGTCTCTGTAGGTACGCAAAAGTTTGCGATCACGGGTGTATTGGCGCGTAATTTCGCCCCACCCAACGACGCAGTGCCGACTTCAGATGATCTTCCATTCCCGCCAGTGCCATTTCCCGCCAGCTACAGCGCGCTTGGCGTTCTCAATCCACCGGGAATGGACACCGCAATTACTTTCGATGACCTTTATTATGCCGATGGCTCACCGCGGACCTGCTGGGATTATCCGTACTCAGGCGGCTTTCTGGATCCGTATGGTGTGATGTTCACGCTTGATAACGGTGGCTTTCTCGATCTGTGGAGTGATGGGGTCATGCCTGGTGGCCTTACCTATGGCTTCGCATTGATGCAGCCAAGCATGGACCCGGCGGGCAATTGGGTAAGCGACTTCCAGTTCAGCGGCGTTCGTGCGGCGGTTCCGGAGCCCGACTTCATGTGGTTGTTCGGGGCGGGGTTGCTCGGATTGTTCGCATGGCGCAAATCCGCGGAATCGCGAAAGATGCTTCCGAACCGCTAATCGCTGCGGCCCCACGCAGCTGACCTCAACCCGCGGTACCTCGCGGGTAATACGTTCGACCCCGACCACGCAGCGGCTGTTACCGACAGCCGCTGGCTTGCGCGTTGCTGCGTAGGCTGTGGGTCGGCACGAGTGCAAGCAGGGGTCGGACCTGAACTGCGCCGGACCAAGCCACGACTTGGCCGCAACGCGGGCTGCTGGGCGAGCTGTGCGCGGCAGGTGTGCAGGTTCAACGTTTGGTCCACGCGCCAGATCCGCTATCGCTGGCTGATTTGCAGCGTGAGCCGAGCCGGCCTCGTCCGCGCCCGCATGTCGCGTACTGCTTGCGTGCCACTGGCAGGCCGTGACCAGTGGGACGGGCACGTCAGCGTTTTGCATGGGAATATTCGCCGATCACCGGCAGACACATGCGGCGTTATTCGTCCCGAGGCAACCGCATGACCAGGTTCTTCCTGTCGCTATCCGCAGTATTTTCCGCGCTGCTCGTTGCGCCGGCGTTTGCAGCCGACACGGTGCCCGTCGGCTTCGACCCGCTGCAAACGTTCGCGCCCTACAGCTACCCGCAGCCAGTCAATGCCATGCGCACGGCCAGTGGCAGGCCCGGGCCGCTGTTTTGGCAGAATCGCGCCGACTACCAGATCCAGGCCACGCTGAATCCGGCCACCCGCCAGCTCAGCGCCAGCGAGGTGATCACCTACACCAACAACAGCCCGGACGCGCTCGATGTGCTGTGGTTGCAGGTGGAACAAAACCGCTACCGCAAAGACGCGCGAGGCGCTTTCGGCGGCGGCAAGTTTCCGACGGAGTTCACCGATGGTGAGCACATCCGCTCGGTTGAGGTCGAGGACGCGGCGGGCCATCGACAGCCGGCGCGCTGGCTGGTCAGCGACACGCGCATGCAGATCACGCTGCCGGCCGCGCTCAAGGGGCAGGGCGGAACAGTGAAATTGCATATCGCCTGGGACTACACCGTTCCCGGTGAGTTCGGCGGCCGCACCGACGTCAACGCCAACCGCCAGGGCGAGATCTTCGAGATCGCGCAGTGGTACCCGCGCCTGTGCGTGTACGACGACTTGCGAGGCTGGGACACCCAGCCCTACCTCAACAGCGAGTTCTACCTTGAGTACGGTGACTTTGATTACCGCATCACCGTGCCGGCGGACATGCTGGTGGTCGGCTCCGGCGAGCTGCTCAACCCGCAGGAGGTGTTGACCGCGACCCAGCGCGCGCGCCTGCAACAAGCCCGCCACAGCGACGCCACAGTGATGATCCGCACCGCCGCCGAGGTTGCCGACCCGGCCAGCCGTCCAGCCCGCGGTGGCACGTTGACATGGCACTTCGCCATGAACAACACCCGCGACGTGGCGTTTGGTGCCTCGCGTGCCTACATCTGGGATGCCGCGCGCATCAACCTGCCCGACGGCAAAAGCGCGCTGGCGATGTCGGCGTATCCGGTGGAGAGCGCTGGCGGCCACGCTTGGGGCGAGGCGACGCAGAACCTGAAGAAATCGGTGGAGTTTTTTTCGCGCACCTATTACCCGTATCCGTGGCCGGTAGCTGTCAATGAGGCGGGCACCGCGGGCGGCATGGAGTATCCAGGCATCACCTTCGACCACAAGAAGTCCGCCGGTCGTGGTTTGCAGATGCTCATCGCGCACGAGATCGGCCACACCTGGTTCCCGATGGTGGTGGGCAGCAACGAGCGGCGCGACGCGTGGATGGACGAAGGTTTCAACACCTTCGTTGACGTGTACGAGGTCGAGGCCTTCGACGGCGGCAAGTACGCCCCCAAGCGCGACAGCGAATACGCACCGGGCAAGGGCACGCCGGCCGAGCAGATCGCCGACATCCTCAGCGATGCCGCCGCTCCGCCACCGTTGACTGCAGCCGATGCGGTCGCCGAGAAGTATCGCCACCCGATCACGTACTTCAAGGCGGCCTTTGGCCTGGTGCTGCTGCGTGAACAGATCATCGGACCGGAGCGCTTTGATCCCGCGTTTCGCCGCTACATCGCCACGTGGGCGTACAAGCACCCGAGCCCGTCGGACTTCTTCCGCTTCATAGAGAGCGAGACCGGCGAGGACCTGGGCTGGTTCTGGCGCGGTTGGTACGAGCACAACTGGCAGCTCGATCTAGCCGTGCAGAAGGCCGTTTACACCGATGGCGATTACCGCAAGGGCGTGGACGTCACCGTGGCCAACCTGGACAAGCTGGTGCTGCCGGCCACGCTGCAATTGCTTTACGACGATGACAGCAAACAGGACGTGCACGTGCCGTGGGAAACCTGGATGCAGCACCGCAGTTACGTGGTGCACGTCGATGGGTCACGCAAGCTGAAATCCGTCACCATTGATCCGGCCCTCGCGCTTCCAGACAGCAACCGCGGCAACAACGTGTTCTCGATGCCCTAGGGCCGCAGGAGACGACCGCGCCGGCAACAATCCGTGTCGTGGTGCGCTGGGCGCCAGGGACACACCATTGGACACAGGGTCAACGGCAGGCCAGCCCACAGCGCCACCACAGGTTGAGACCGTGGGTGATCCTGGCGTCAAGCGCCATCTGCCGCGTGCCTGTGACACGTCACGCGCAGGGCGATCAGGCATGACGGCGCCCGGGCTTCACGCCAGCCGGAGCCGGACTAATGCGCCGGCTGCAGGTCGGCGGTGAACAGGCGCCAGCGACCGTCGCCGCCCTCCACGCACAGGTAGCTGGGCTTGGCCGTGACCAGGGCGTGCTTTTGCGCGAGGGTCAATGCAAACGCCATGGCATCGTCACGCGAGGCGAACTGGCGCTCGCCATCTCCGGGTATGGGTATCGTCCAACCTTCCGGACCCCTAGGACTGTAGGGGATTTCAATGAATTCCAAGATGCCTCTCCGGGCCGATTGATGGATGCAAGGTAGCCAGCGCGGGGTGAAGGAGCGGTCGCCGGGCGGTTGCGCCGAAGGACGTGGTCCGGCGCCGCCGCCGACCAAGCCAAGCCGTGCACCGCCCCGATCCAGCAGTCATGCGCGAGCTCAAAAAGGCCCGGTGTCCGCACCGGGAATTCCACGCCATCGCCAGCACAATGGTCAGTCGCGTGATTTGGCGACCACGTTGCCGTCGTCCGGGTCGACCAGCAGGTCGACGTCCACGCCGCCGCTGGTCGTGGCGTCCGCGCTCCACAGGCCGTGTTCGTATTCCACGTCATGCACGTCCTGGTAACCCGCAGCAGCCAGCTTGGCCTTGACCTCATCCTGATTGAGCCGGGACGGCGCGCCATCGACGTACACCTTGCCGTTTACCGGACCTACTGACAGCCGGACCCATTGTGCGTTGCCGCCGCGCGCCTTGGTCTGCCACACGCCGTCCTTGAACTTGAGGTCCTTGACCTCCTTGTAGCCGGCGTTGGCGATCGCGGTCTTCACGTTTTCCTCGCTCAGGGCGCCGGTGGGCGGACGGGTGGCCCAGGTGGACACCGTGGTGGTGGTGCTGCTGGTCGTGGTCGCCGTCTGCGCGGTCGCGGGAAGCTCCTGCGCAAGGGCAACGCTGCAAACCGACAGTCCGATCAGTAGTGGAAGCATGCGTTTGGTCATGGGGAACTCCTTCTGGGTTGACTGCAGTTGACGATGCCTGCAGGTGCTTGCAGCGCTCGAATGATGCGCGGCCGTGGCGCGGATGCCGCGGGCTCGCCAACTGCCGATGGGATCACGCCACCCGGAACGATGGCGTGAATGTCTGCGGACTGCAGGCAGCGGCATGGCCGCACGCGCCGGGCTGGAGACCTGCAAAGCGCGCAAGCCGCGGTCAGCTGGGCTCAATTTCGTTCATGTCGCAAATCGCCGCCCCGGCCAGTGCAGGATCGGCGGCGAGCTGTCATCCCGACAGCCAGGGCTTGGTCCCGCACGCACAGGAGCGAAACATGATCACGTTGGGTTTGGAGGAGGAGGTACAGGTCGTTGATGCTGACGGTCAATTGGTCGCCCATGAATTTTCGAACGACGCAGCGCAGTCGCGATCTGGCGAAGGCATGCTCGATCGCGAGATCCATCGCTGTGTCATCGAGTTGAAGACGCGCATCTGCGCCGACGTGGACGGCCTGCTGGCCGCCTTGCGCAGCTTGCGCGCGCTGGCCAGGCACAGCGCCGCGGCGCAGGGGCAGGGCATCCTGATCGCCGGCATCCATCCCACCGCACGGTGGCAGCTGCAGGCGGTGCACCAGGGGCCGGACTATCCCCATTACAACCGCTTGCTGGACGAATACCAGGAGGTGGCACGCAGCGCCTTCAGTTTCGGCATGCACATCCACCTGGGCTTCGATTTTGCCGCGCCCAAGCTGGCGGTCATGAACCGCCTGCGGCACGTGTTGCCGGAGCTTCTGGCATTGTCGGCCAGCTCGCCGTTCCACGAGGGCGCCGATACCGGACTGCAGTCCTGGCGCCACAGCCTGCTGGACCGTTATCCGCGCATGGGCACGCCGGACACATGGGACAGCGAACAGGACTATTGCAGCCACGTCGAGCGCCTGCGCCAGCTTGGCTGCATTGGCCAGGATCAGGCGCTGTGGCAGGACGTGCGTTTGCATCATCGCTACGGCACGCTGGAAGTGCGGGTGATGGACAGCCACCCGGATCTCGACCGGATAGGCCTGATCGCAACGTTGCTGAAGTGGGAAGCGCAGACCCTGCTGCATGAGATCCGCGCCGGGCGCGAAGGCGCGGTGTGGTCGCGCGCATGCATCGACGAGAACAAGTGGCGCGCACGTCGCCATGGCCTGCGCGCGCAGTGGATCGAATGGGATCGCGACGAAGTGTGCAGCTCGGCCACGCACTTCCAGCGCTGGTGGCAGCGCATCGCCTTCTGCGCAAGCGATGCGGCCGAACGCAATTACTGGGAGCGACAACTGGCCGATGCGCTGGACGCGGGCACTTTTGCCGACGAGCTGCGCCAACGCGTACGCCAGGACGGCAACTGGCCAGACACCCTGCAGTGGATGGTGCAGCGCGCCACGGACGAGCCGCCGATGCTGCAGCGGGCAGGAGGCTGGCAATGAGCGCATTGCCGGAACTGCGCCTGCAATTCCTAGGCGCCGAGCCGCTGGCGCGTGCGTTGCGCGACACCGCCGCGCCACATCTGCCGCAGGACAAACTGGCCGACCATTACGCCTTGGGCAACCACGCCCTGCACCAGGCGTTGATGGCCAAGATCGATCACCTGCTCGAAGGGCTCGGGCCGCACCTGCAACCGTCGGCGGCGTGCTGGACCGCTGCCCATGCCGATGTGCTGGCGCTGGACATGGCCCTGGTCGAGCACGCCACGCAACCATTCGAGCTGGCATGGGTGGAGATCCAGGCGTTCACCTCGATGTTGCCAACCTTCCACACCTTGCACCTTGCCCAGCGCCGCCTGCACGATCCGGGTGCGGCGTGGCTTGCGCACGATGCAGTTCCCGCCGGCAGCACCTGGCTCACGCACATGCGCCAGTGGCTTGCACCGCATTCGGCCACGGTCTTGATCGAGGACCATCCGCGCGACCGTGGCAACTGGCTGGACCTGGCCGCGGCGCGGCATTGGTGGTCGGTGGATGTGCACGACTGGCGGGAACTTGTTCCGGCCGGAGGCTACCTGTGGCATCCGGCAAGCGGCAGGCGCTACACCCATGTATGGAACCGGCTGATCCTGTCGGATCTGTCAGCGCTGGATCGCAACCACGCGCAGGCATTGCTGTTGGCCGCCGACAAGCTCACCTGGCACAGTCATCCGGCGTGGTACGAGGCCATCAACAAAGGCACCCTCGCCGACCTGACATTGCCGGCGCACGAGGCGTGTCATTGGGTTGAACGCTGCCCGTCGCGCCAGGCGCAGTGGACGGACGCACAGCGTTGGGTGGCCAAGGCGGTGAATGCCCATTCGGGCAATGGTGTGTTGTTGCATCCGGCCGCGGCACAGTTGTCCGCCTTGCCCGGCCCGCGGCAATGGATCGTGCAGCAAAGGTTTCGCCAGGTATCGATCGCGCACCATCCGCAGACCAGGCAGGCATTGTTTGGTGAGATCCGTTGCATGCTCGGGTTGCGGCCCGGATGCAAGCCGTGGGTGATGGCGTGGCTTGTGCGTGCCTCCACCGACGGCATCGCCACCATGACGGGTCGCAATACCGCACCGGGCGAAGGCCTGACCCTGCTGTATTTCCAGCCGCCGCCGCCGGGTGGTTGACGATGAAAGGCGGAACAATGGCTGAAGCCGGACCGCGCTCATTGCGCGAAGCGGGCGTGCGCAGGCCGAATCGCCCCCCGGCGGTCTGGCCCTGGCGGAGGCTCCGGATTGCCACCGTCAGTTGCGGTAGCGGGCCGTTGCCGACAAGCCCCTCGGCCCGGCGCCGAGCGCGCCGCGTACCATAAGCGTTTCCACCGACCCCCCGTGCAGGCATCCATGCATCCATCGACCTCCCTCCGCGCGCTCGTTGCCACCGTTTCCCTGATTGTCGCGCTGCCGCTGTTGGCAGACGGGCACGCCACGCAGACCATCGGTCAGCAGCGCGAGGGCGTGCTGTTCTGGACCCAGACGCAGCGCGACAACCAGTTCTCGCAGATGAGCAAGCTGTTTCCCAGCGATCTGGTTGCGCGCGGCGCCCAGGTCCACGCTTTGCCACAGGGCAGGCCGCTGGCGTTGCCGAGTATCGACGCATCGACATTCCTGGCCAGCTACATGGACCAACATCACATCGCCGGCGTGATGGTGTTGCAGGCAGGTCGCATCCGGGCGCAGCGCTACGCCAGCAATTTCGGACCGGAGCAGCGCTGGGAGTCGTTCTCGGTGGCCAAGTCCGTCACTTCCACCTTGCTGGGCATCGCCCTGCAGCAGGGCTATATCCACAGCCTGGAGGACACTCTGGGCACATACGTTCCCGAACTGCGTGACAGCGCCTATGCAGCCGTGACCGTGCGGCAGTTGCTGACGATGACCTCGGGAGTCCGCTGGAACGAGGATTACGCCGATGCCCAGTCCGACGTGGCGCAGATGTATCGCGGCGCGTGCGTCGACGGTCGTGCGCACGTGCTGTCGTACCTGGCCAAATTGCCACGGCAGTGGCCGCCGGGTACGCACTGGAACTACAACACCGCCGAGACCGACCTGCTGGGCATCCTGGTGCAGCGTGCCACGCGCCGCTCGCTGGCCGCGTATCTGTCACAAAGCATCTGGCGTCCGTACGGCATGGCCGCCGACGCGACCTGGATCAAGGACGAATGCGACGGCAGCGATACCGGTGGCAGCGGCCTGTCCGCCACGCTGGGCGACTACGCAAGGCTTGGCCAATTCATGCTCGATGGTGGCCGTATCGACGGCAAGGACGTGATCGCCAAGACTTGGCTAGATGGCGCGATGCGCCGCCAGTCCGGCACTGACGCACCCGAACGCGGCTATGGCTATCTGTGGTGGACAGACACCGATGGCAGCTACGCCGCGATCGGCATCTTCGGGCAAATGGTCTATATCGACCCAAGCCGCCAACTGGTGATCGCCCAGGTCGGCGCGTGGCCGCACGCGACCTCCGACGCGCTGGTTGCCGCGCGACGGCAGTTTGTTGCCACCGTCAAGAGTGCGCTGGATGCCGAGCGCACGTCATCGACGCGCTGAACGCGGCGCGCGGGGCATCGCGCGCGCTGCGCAGTGCACTTCAGTGCAGGTGCGCGAACAATATGCTGATGTAGACGGCCACGGTGACGGCGCTGAAAGGGACCAGCGCCTTGTGCAGCCACTCCCGGGAGGTCCACGCCCCAGCCACCGACGCGGCGATGAAGAGCAAATGGAAGCCGGTGTTCAACGCGGGTGGCAAATGCCGGTAAAGAACCAGATCCTTGAGGATGCTCACAAGCAACAGCAACCCAAGCAGGATGAAGAACCAGCGATGGTTGGCGTAGTAATGCTTGCGCAGGTCGACGCGGCCGTCGCCGTGGATGTCCGGCATGACCAGGCCCGAGAGCAGGTAAAGCGGAATGGTCTGCAGCAAAACCACCGCGAAATAGACAAAGCGCCACTCGTGGACGAAGCGTAATTCGTACATCGCCCACCACACCTGGACGTCGATCACCAGCAGCAGGATGGCCCACGCCAAGCATGGCCAGTAACCTTGCACCCGGTCGCGCGCCAGCATCAAACCGCGAAAGCCCTGCAACACCTGGGTGATGGCCAGGCCCAGGATGATCGACAGCAGCACGGAGAGATAACTGAAGGCGTCCACGAGTCACCGTTGGCCAACGCGAGCCGCGCATGCCGCCATCATCGCAAGTTTTTGCCATGCAATCACGGAACCCCATGACGGCCCGATCGAGAATAGAGTGCGACGACTGGCCGCGATGCAGACCAGCCACTCCATCAAGGAAAGCCCATGTCTAGCCAGGCCTACGGCGCACGCGCCGGCAACGAACCGCTGGAACCGATGGTCATCGAGCGCCGCCAACCCGGCGCGCAGGACGTGCAGATCGAAATCGCCTACTGTGGCGTGTGCCATTCCGACCTGCATACCGTGCGCTCGGAATGGGGTGGGACGTTGTACCCGTGCGTGCCCGGACACGAGATCGTTGGGCATGTGAGCGCGGTGGGCGAGGCCGTGGCCGACCTCAAGGTTGGCGATACCGTGGGCGTGGGCTGCATGGTCGGCAGTTGCCAACATTGCAGCGCGTGCGATGAGGGCCTCGAGCAGTATTGCGAGAATGGCCTCGTCGGCACCTACAACGGACCGACGACGGATGCGCCTGGGCACACGCTGGGTGGCTATTCCCAACGCATCGTGGTCGACCGCAAATTCGTGTTGAGGATCCACCACCCGGCAGCGCAACTGGCGGCGGTCGCACCGCTGCTGTGTGCGGGCATTACGACTTATTCGCCGCTGCGGCATTGGCAGGCCGGACCGGGCAAGAAGGTCGGCGTGGTCGGTATCGGCGGTTTGGGGCACATGGGCGTCAAGATCGCCCACGCGCTGGGGGCGCATGTGGTGGCGTTCACCACTTCGCCGGACAAGCGCCAGGACGCGCTGGATCTTGGCGCGGACGAGGTGGTGATTTCGCGCGATGCCGCCGAGATGAACGCGCATGCCGGAAGCTTTGACCTGATCCTCAATACAGTGGCCGCCAGCCACTCGCTGGATGCGTACACCGCTCTTCTCAAGCGCGACGGCACGCTGGTGCTGATCGGCGTGCCGGCTACGCCGCATCCGACGCCGAACATCGCCAACCTGGTGTTCAAGCGCCGCGCCATCGCCGGCTCGCTGATCGGCGGCATCGCCGAAACCCAGGAGATGCTCGACTTCTGTGCCGACCACGACATCGTCGCCGACATCGAGATGATCCCCGCGCACAAGATCGACGAGGCTTACGACCGCATGATCAAGGGCGACGTGAAATACCGCTTCGTCATCGACAACGCCACGCTGGGCTAGCGCCGTGCACGGCGGACGGCGCCGGCCGCGCGTACATGGATCGCGAACGCGGCGGGCGGTGCCCGCCCTACGGTCTCGGTGATCTGCGGCTTCAGGCTACGAATTGCAGCCGTGCCAGCTCGGCGTACAAGCCGCCCTCGGCCAACAGGCTTTCGTGCGTGCCTTGCGCGACGATGCGGCCGGCGTCGAGGACGACGATGCGGTCGGCCCGCTGCACGGTGGCCAGGCGATGGGCGATGACCAGCGTGGTGCGGCCTTTCTCCAGGCGCTGCAATGCCTGCTGGATCGCCGCTTCGGATTGTGCGTCGAGCGCCGAGGTGGCCTCGTCGAGCAGCAACAGCGGAGCGTCTCGCAGGATCGCGCGGGCAATGGCGATACGCTGGCGTTGGCCACCGGACAGACGTACGCCGCGTTCCCCCAACTGCGCTGCGTAGCCACCATCCATCGTGGCGATGAATTCGTGCGCCTCGGCCGCGTGTGCTGCGGCATGCACCTGCGCGTCGCTGGCGTCCTGACGACCGAAGCGGATGTTGTCCGCGGCGCTTCCGCCGAAGATCACGGTTTCCTGTGGCACCAGCGCGATCACTCCACGCAGTTCGGGCAGCGCCAGTTCGCGCAGATCCACCCCGTCCAGAGTGATGCGACCGGACTGCGGGTCGTAGAAGCGCAGCAGCAGGGACAGCACCGTACTTTTGCCGGCCCCGGACGGACCCACCAGCGCCACTGTTTCGCCCGGCGCGATGTCCAGCTCGAAATCCTCAAGCGCCGCGGTGTCTTCACGGGTGGGGTAGTGGAAGCCAACATGCTCGAAATGCAGTGCGCCGCGTACGGGTTGCGGCAGGGTCTGCGGAAGCGCCGGGCTGGTAATCTGCGGCCGTTCGGCAAACAGCTCGCCGATGCGCTCCATCGCACCGGCGGCGCGCAACACGTCTCCCCACACTTCGCTCAAACCCGCCACCGAGCCGGCGGCAAACACCGCGTAGAGCATGAATTGGACGAGCACGCCGGCCTCAAGCGCATGCGCCAACACGTCACGCGCGCCAGCCCACAGCACCAGCGTGATCGCGCCGAAAAACAGCACGATGACCGTCGCCGTCAGCCACGCACGCATGCCGATGCGGCGGCGCGCGCTGTCCAGTGCACGCATGATCGCGGTGCCATAGCGGTCGCTTTCAACCCCTTCGCGGGCGTAAGCCTTCACTGCCGGTGCGGCGTTGAGCGTCTCGTTGGCCAGCGCGGCGGCGTCAGCCAGGCGATCCTGGCTGGCGCGCGAGAGCTTCTGCACGCGTCGACCGAAGACCAGGATCGGCACCATCACGGCCGGAATCACCAGCGCCGTCAGCCCGGCCAGACGCGGGCTGGTCCACGCCATCATCGCGCCGGCACCCAGCAGCATCACCGCACTGCGCAGCGCCACGGAAATGCCCGAGCCGACCAGCGCCTGCACCACCTCGGTGTCGGTCCCCAGGCGCGAGATCAATTCGCCGACCCGGCTGCGCTCGAAAAAGCCCACATCCAGCCGCACCACATGTGCGTAGAGCTTGCTGCGCAGTGACGCCAATGCGCGCTCGCCGAGCAAGGTGATGCAGAAATATCGCGCCGCGGTGGCAAATGCCAGAACCAAGGCGACACCAAACAACGCCAGGAACGTGTTGTTGATTGTCGCCGCGTTGGCGCTGGTGAAACCCTGGTCGATCATGTGCCGCACCGCCAGTGGCAGCACCAGGGTGGATCCGGAAGAAAGGCACAGGAAAAGCAGCCAGCCCAGCGCCAGCGCGCGGTGCGGCTTGAGGAAAGGCCACAGCTCGCGCAGGGCGCCAAGGTGACGAGCGGGGCGGGCGGTGTCGGCTGATGCGTTCATGCGATTTCGTGGTCGGGTCGGGTTGCTTCGTCAGCGTGGCATGCACACCGATGGACTGGCGCACTGTAACCGGTGCAGCCGCGCGTCCGCGGTAGCATGGTCGTCTTGCCCAAGATTGAGGAAGTCATGATCAACAACGACGTGCTGCGCGCCATCCGCTACATGCTCGACCTGAGCGACGGCAAAGTCATGGAGTTGATCCACCTGGCAGACGCCACCTACCCCATCACGCGCGAGGAAGTGCAAGCGTTGTTGCTCAAGGAGGGCGAACCCGGTTATGTCGAATGCAGCAACAAGCTGCTGGCGCTGTTCCTGGACGGCCTGGTGTTCCACCGTCGTGGACGCGACGACAGCCGGCCGCCACGACCGCCAGAAAAGCGGGTCACCAACAACGTGGTGCTGAAGAAGCTGCGCGTCGCTTTTGAGCTGAAGGACGTGGACATGCATCAGATCCTGGAATCAGCCGGCTTTCCCATTTCCAAGCCCGAACTCAGTGCGCTTTTTCGGCAGAGCGACCACAAGAATTTCCGCCTGTGCGGTGACCAGGTGTTGCGCAATTTTCTGAAGGGGTTGACGTTGCGCGTGCGCGGCGGCTGAGATTTCGCAGCGCTGCGGCGGACCTGTCACATCGTTGTCGCACATCGCGGCGTTGCGCCGCCATGGCGGCCAGGCGAGCCGGCGGGAAAAACGAGCCCCGTCGGCTCAGCTGGCAGCGCCCGGCTGTCGATACGGCCGGGCGCGGTGTGACTGCTACAGGTGAATGACGCCCATCAGCATCAGCACGATGACGATGATGAGGATGATGCCGATGCCGCCAAACGGACGATAGCCCCATGACCGGCTATAGCCCCAACTGGGCAGTGCGCCGATGAGCAGCAGGACGAGCACGATGATCAACAGCAATGACATGGACATGGCAGTTTCCTTATAAGTGGGCAAGTCTTGCCGGCTTGCGTGATGCGTCGGACAGTCTCGTGACCGGCGCGACGCCAGCAACTCTCGCAGCGCGACGGTGCACGGACCGTCAACATGCCAGTGGGCAATGCATGCCGGTGGGCCGAGTATGGTGGCGCAGGCACCGCGTTGCCTGCACGTCCGGCAACAAGCGTTGCACGCGACGCTGACGGGGGCACCCCGACACTGCATGACAACGCCGCCGCATTCGGCGGCTCCACGGAGAACGTCATGGGTAACACCAACCTCCCCCAGGCTGGCGCACAGAACCTCGAAAACAGCCGGGATACGCTAAGCGGACAAGCGCAGCTGTCCGATGCAGAAAGGCGTCAACGCGACGCAGAGGAGCCGGCCCCTGTTGGCCCTACGCCCAGCCGACCCAAGAACGCTCCCGAGCGCATCCCCGGGCAGAACGTGCGGGATCCTTCCGAAGAACCCGATCCGGACGCAGCACCGGTAGACGATCCGCAACTGCCGCCGGACGATCCTTACAACCCGCGCAACACTACCGGCGCCGGCGACCCACCCTCGCGCAGCCATGTGCCGTCCGGTTATTCGGCGCCTGACGCAACATAAGGCGCCGGTAACGTGGCAGGTCGGCGAACTCAAGGCCGTGCAAAAAGCGCGGGCTTGTGGCCGGACGGACGTAGCCCGGCCTATGAAGACAGGGCTGATGCTCGCTGTGCCGCCTCCATACATTGGGCGTGGCCGCACTCGCAACCGCGAGGCTGATCCGACAACGGAGACTCCACGCGCTTGCGGCATGGTTCGCTGCAATAGGGTTCGCCCTTGCCGACGGTGCAGTGACAGGCAGGATGTGAGCAGCGCTGTTCGGTCGTCATGTTGGTCATGGTTTGCGTGTCCAGGTTGTGGGCGGAAGCGGGGCGTTGCTCAGCGCCACGGCGGCCAGATTGGCGGTCGCGGCACGCTTCATCAGATGCTGTCGGTCACCTTCCACAGATGCTGTTGGTCACCTTCCACGGCCACCGTGGGTGATCGTGCTCATCAAACCTGCCAATAGGCTAAGGCGGTGTGATGGACCGGTGCAATCGGCACCGACATGGCGGCTCGCGCTTGCGTATCTGCCCATCCACACGCTGCTGACGCCGGTGCGCGGACAATGGCTCTCGGGCACCACTACTGCAGCAGGAGCCAGACCATGACCAAGCGTGAATCCCCACCTTCCCCACAGCCGCCGCAGACCGGCCGCAACATGCGTTCCTCTGCCCGCGGCGCGGGCATGGGTCGATTTGCCTCGTCCGCTGACGAGGCTGCAGCCAGTGGCGATACGGGCTGGATCCGTGGCGCCGTGACCGTCCCCGGTCCATCGCTGGATGACGCTGGCGGCGAGCACCCGCACGACGGACGGGCCCACCAGGGCCTGAGTGGTGACGATGCCGCACACCGCGCCAGTGGCAGCAGCGCAGTTCCGGCGTCCGGTTCGACTGGTGCCGCCGCAGATCTCGGGCGGGTACACGACCCGCGCCAGCCGATCAGCAATGATCCTGCAGAACTCACCACCGGTGGCGATCGACCCAACGATGGTGGGCGCATGACTGGTGCCGCTGGTGGACCCGGACCGACCGCGCCGTCGCACCTGCCTGGGTCTGATTAAAATCTCGCCGATGGCGTCGGCAGCTCAGCGCCAGGTACAGGCGATGTAACGGACAATCAGCAGGTCTGAAGACGCAGTACGCTGCGCTTATTTACCTGGCCGCCGAGGCCTGCGTCACGGCCTGTCCCAGCAGGCTTCGCACCACGTCCTCGAGCGCCTTCACGCCCAGCGGCTTCATGGCAACCAGGACGCCGGGGAACTCCGCCTTGAGGTGCGACTGGTCAGCGCCGGAAACCACCGCAAACGGGGTGCCCGTGCTGGTCAGTTTTTGCACCAGCGGGTGGGCGCTCTCGCCGCGCAGGCCCATGTCGATCAACGCGATGTCGAAATCAGCCAGCTCCAGTTCGTCCAGTGCGTCGGCCAGATTGTGATTGATCAGCACATCCAGGCCCATGCGCAGCAGGACGTCTTCCATCACCATTGCCACCAGCGAATCGTCTTCCACCACCAACACTCTTTTTTGCGCGGTCGCTGTCATGGGCTGTGCCGATTGGAGATCCGTGGCTGAAGCAGCAGTGTAGACGGTGAACCTGCTCAACACATCCACGATCTTGCCGCGGTTTTCCACTTGTCATGAAGACGCAATCGTGTTAGTGGCAATGCCATGCAGGCGTTGCACTAGTGGTCGCATGTGCTGACGTCGAGCCGGCGTGGTGCAGCGAACCGCTGGCTGTGTCAACGCCCGCATCGCTCGCCACGCACAACGGATTCACATCCTGAGTGGAAAGCTCGCCGCTCCTTCCCGCGACAACGAACCCGGAGTGCTTCATGGATGCCATCCAATTGCTCAAATCCGATCACCAGAAAGTCAAGGAGCTGCTGACCGAGCTTGCGGACACCACCACGCGCGCCGTGAAGAAGCGCAGTGATCTGCTGGAGCAGATTCGCGTCAACCTCAAGGCGCACACGACGATCGAGGAAGAAATTTTCTATCCCGCATTCAAGAAGGCCGGAGAGAAAGACGAAGCGCGGATGTACTACGAGGCAATGGAGGAGCATCGTGCCGCCGGCGACCTCGTGTTGCCTGACCTGCTCAACACCGCCACCGACAGCGAGAATTTCTCCGGTCGCGCCAAGGTGCTCAAGGAGTTGGTCGAGCACCATGTCAAGGAAGAAGAGGACGACATGTTCAAGGCTGCCAGGAAGCTGTTGTCCAGAGACGAGCTCAAGGAACTCGGCCAGCGGATGGAGCAGCGCAAGGCCGAGTTGGTCAAGGAACTGCGCCGCTCGAAGCCGACCGCCTGAAATTGTCGGCACGCCCCGCGGCGCGCCGACTCAAGCCAGTGCGGTGTCGAGGATCATCATCATCACAAACCCGATCATGAGCCCGCCGGTGGCGAAGTTTTCGTGGCCTTGCCGGTGCGACTCCGGAATGATTTCGTGACTGACGACGAACAACATGGCCCCGGCCGCAAAGCCCAGGCCCACGGGCAGCAGCAGCGGCAGGCTGACAATCACGGCCGCGCCGGCCACCGCGCCCAGCGGCTCGATCAAGCCTGAGGCCATGCCGATCATGACCGCGTAACCTCGGCCATAGCCGACGGCCATCAACGCCATGGCCACCACCAGACCCTCGGGAATGTCCTGGATGGCGATGCCCATTGCCAGTGCCAGGCCTTGGGCCGGGTCGGTGCCTGCAAAGCCCACGCCGATCGCCAGACCCTCGGGCAGGTTGTGCAGGCAGATCGCGAACACAAACAGCCACGCACGCTTGATGCGACGTGAGGACATGCCCTCCGCACCCTTGATGAAATGCTCGTGCGGTACCAGACGGTCGAGCAACAGCAGCAACGCCGCGCCAACCAGAATGGCAGCACTGACGATGGCGCCCGCTGCCCACGGTCCGGCGCCGTTGTCCTGCGCGGCGTGGATGCCTGGCAGGGCCAGCGAAAATGCGCTGGCGGCCAGCATCACCCCGGCGCCGAAGCCGAACATGCTGTCTTGCACCCGCTGCGAGATGTCACGCGCAAACAGCGCCGGCAATGTGCCGATGGCGGTCGCGCCCGCGGCCACGGAGCCACCAAGGAAGGCCAGCAGTATCGGTGACGCCATGGCGATCACCGGTTGGCCGCCTGCGGCGTCGGCCGCGACCGCGGCGGAGCCATTGGCTTGGGCCGCGAGCAGGCGCCACCAGCGCTTCGCGCACAGGCCAGGTGCGCAAACCGCGCCCTCAACGCAGCGTCCGCACGCGGAAGGCAATACTGATGCGCGAACCTACTGCATCGCGCTGCTTGGGTATGCCGTGGTCATAGTGCAGCTGCGAGTTCCAGTCCATCAGCAGCACACTGCCAGCGGACAGGTCCGTGTGCAACATGCGTCGCGCCAGCAGCTTCGCACGGATGGTCATGCGTCGGGTCGCGCCCAGGCTGAGCAGCGCGATCGGCTGGCCGCGCACCAGTTCGGAGAGCTTGTCGTTGTGTGGCGCAACGCTGTCGTGTTGGTCTCGATAAAGATTGAGGCCGACGCTGCTAAATGGCGCAGCCGCCGCTTGCGCGACTCGATCAATGGCTTCGCGCAGCAGCGGAGGCAAGGCCGGATCGTCGCGTGCAAAATGTGCGCGCAGCCGCGGAACGTCCAACTGTCGGGCGTACATCATGCGTGGACCGCCGCGCCACGAGATGTCCGTGTACAACTCCGCAAACCATTGCGCGGCGCTGGTGGGGTCGAGCCAATACGGCAGAAGCACGACCCTGCGGTTGCGTTCGTCGATCAAAGCTTGCCGACCACCGCCAAACAGATTGAGTTGCATCATGGGGCAAAATGTCGGGATGAGCGGAGCAAAGTGTGCATGCGCCGCCTGCTGGCTTTGTCGGCGCGCACGGACGGTGAAGCACCGATTGTGGCATCGCGTTCACATGCCCGACATAATCTTTTACTTCGGAGAGGCGCTGGCAGCCAGCGTGCACGTTTGGGAGGCGAGGATGACTGAGAGCGGACGGACGGCTTCCACTGACCCCGATGCCACTGTCGAGAGTTGCAATTCAGGCGCCCGACGTGCCACCACCCAATTACTGCAGGCGATGCCGGCCGCCACGTTTGCCTTGTTGGTTGGCAGCGTGGTCGATTACGCAATCTACATGCTGGATACCGGAGGGCACATCGTCAGTTGGAACGCTGGTGCCGAACGCATCAAGGGGTATCACCTGGAAGACGTGATCGGCCAGCACTTCTCGCTGTTCTACACACCCGAGGAACGTGCTGCGGGCTTGCCAGACCGGAATCTGGCGGCAGCAGCGCGCGACGGCCGCTGTGGTGCCGAGGGTTGGCGTGTGCGCAAGGACGGCAGCCGCTTTTGGGCAAGCGTGGTCATTGACCCGGTTTTTGACAACGGCAAGTTGATTGGATTTGCAAAGGTCACACGCGACGTGACCGCCCGTCGCGATGCCGAGCTGGCGCTGCGAGAAAGCGAGCGCATGGCCCGCGGCATCATCGACACGGCGCTGGACGGCTTCGTCCAGGTAGACGAGGCCGGCCTGATCACTGAATGGAACCCGTGCGCTGCGGCCAAGTTGGGCTGGAAGCGTGAACAGGTACTGGGTCGCGCATTGGTCGAGCTGGTGCTGATCGGACGCGACCGGGAGCGGCACGCCACCGAACTGCCGCCGATCACGCGCGACACCTCGTTGCGCGCGGGTAATCCCACACTGGAGATGACCACGCGCGATGGGCGCAAGCTGCCAGTGGAGCTGAGCATCAGCACGCTGCCACTCAGTGGCGGGGTGCGTTACAACGTGTTCTTCCGGGATCTGAGCGACAAGCTGCTGATCGAAACGCAACTGCGCCAGGCGCAGAAGATGGAAGTGGTGGGCCAACTCACCAGCGGCATTGCGCACGATTTCAACAATCTGCTGCAGGGCGTGATCGGTGCTCTGGAACTGATCGAACTGCGCAGCAACGAGGGGCGAGCCGATGAAATAGGGCCGTTTGTGCGTGGTGCGCTCACCTCCGCCAATCGCGCCGCGGCGTTGACGCATCGCCTACTGGCGTTTTCCCGCCGCCAGCCGCTGGACCCGCGACCACTGGACGCCAACCCGCTGATCAAGGCGATGGGCGATCTGTTGCAGCGGACTCTGGGCGAGAACATCGCCGTGCGCTACGAGTTGGCCGCTGAGCTGTGGCCAACGCTGTGCGACCCCAATCAATTGGAGAACGCACTGCTCAACCTGGCCATCAACGCCGCTGACGCGATGCCCGAGGGCGGTCGGCTTGTCGTGCGTTCGCACAACGTCGATATTGACGAGGCGAAGGCTCAGCGGTGGCCGGATGTCGCTCCCGGCGAATACATAAGCATCGATGTCATAGATACCGGCGTGGGTATGCCCCCGGAAGTTCTGGAGCGGGCGTTCGATCCGTTCTTCACCACCAAGCAGCCAGGGCGGGGCACCGGCCTTGGCCTGTCGATGGTGTACGGCTTCGCGCACCAGTCGAACGGTCATTGCGAAATCCACAGCAGGCCTGGGGAAGGCACGACGGTGCGCATTTACTTGCCGCGCCACGAAGCAGCCGTGATCGACGTGCCATCGGTCCCGGCCAAAGCGCCACCGGAGCATGTGCGTGGCCACGACGAGCAAATTCTGGTGGTGGAAGACGAGCCGATCGTGCGCAACATCGTGGTGGAGGTACTGCACCAACTCGGTTATCAGACGCTGGAGGCGGCGGACGCGGAGGCCGGGCTGGACCTGCTGCGTAGCGGCGCAGAGGTAGCCATGCTGATCTCCGATATCGGACTGCCGGGCATGGATGGTCGGCAATTTGCCGATGCGGCGCGAGCGCTGCATCCGCAATTGCGCGTGCTGCTGATGTCCGGGTATGCATCCGCCGCGATCTCCGCCAGCGGATTCCTCGGGCCGGGAATGGTGCTGGTCACCAAACCGTTCACCGTCGAGGTGTTGGCCTCGCGCGTAGCCTCGATGATGGCTGCAACCCGGTCAGTCGCATAACAACCGTCCTCCCGTTGCTGCGCTCGGCGTTGTCCCGACCATCAGCGCCGCCGGATGCGGAACGTTTCTGCGCCGGCGTACATCAGATACGGGCAGTCCCCGCAGTGGTGACTGCGCTGGAAGCAGGCCACCCGGGGCGGCACAGGCGTCACCGCGCCAGCCTCGCGCATGGCGCTGAGTGAACCGCCGCAGCGCCAAAGACCGCAAGATCGGCGTCCACAGTCGACCTTTTGCCGACACATCAAGCGGGCCATGCGGCGCATGGCTTGCACAACCACCATGGAGGCGTGATGCCGCGAAACCGCAGCGATAAAAGTGTCATGGCCATTGGCGGCAGCTTCTGTGTGGCCATGTTCTCCGGCTGCTGGCAGAACACATTGTGACGGGGCCGACACGCATGCCCGTTGCGCCTGCACTGGTCCGGCTGCGGGTACGCGACGACTCGGTGTACATCACCCACGGCAACAGCGTCCTGTGCACGCAACGCGACGGCTGGCTGGAGGGTCGCGCGGAGCAAGGTCTGCTGGTGCATGAAACACGCCTTCTGTCGCGCTACGTGTGCCGGCTCAATGGCACGCGGCCAACACCGGTGGCGCTGTCCCACGTCACCCAGAACAGCTGGCTCGGTTACTACATTGTCGCCGCGCCCGGCCACGAAGATGGTGGCGCCAGTCTGACCGCGCCGGACGGCGCCGCGCAGCAAAGCATTGAATTGCGCGTCAGCCGGGTGCTGGGCGACGGCTTGCACGAGGACATGGACGTGACCAACTTCACCCAGCAGTCGGTGCAGTTGCAGTTGGCGCTGGAAGTCGACGGCGACTTCGCCGACCAGGACGAAACCGCTGGCAAGCGCGAACAATTCGGCACACTGACGCGCCAATGGGCCGCCGATGCAGAGGCCGCCACGCTGACCTTGGATTACCGCGCCGAACACCGCTACGACGTGCAAGGCAATCAGGGGCTCGCTCGCCTGCATCGCGCGCTGCAGTTGCGCATCGTCCGTGCCGGTTCAGCGGCACAGATGCGCGATGGCCACATCGTGTTCGACATCACGCTCGCGCCCCAAGCGAGCTGGCACGCCTGTCTGTTGTGGCAACCGCTCATGGAAGAACGCCTGCTGCTGGCGCCGGTGGATTGTCACGGGTTTGATCAGCAGCGGGATGCAACGGATGAAGCTTTTCTAGCCGATGCAACGCAGTTTTCATCAGCCGAAAGTGAAACCCTGAGCGGCGTCGTCATCCGCGCGGCGCAGCAGGCGCGGCGTGATTTGCTGGATCTGCGCATGCCTGCGCTGGACACCAGCGCGAAGGCATGGACCGTGGCCGCTGGCGTGCCGATGTACGCGTCGCTGTTTGGACGCGATCCGCTCACCGCCGCGTGGGAGGCCGCGTTGCTGGGTCCGGAGGTCATGCGCGGCACCTTGCCGGTACTGGCCGCGCGTCAGGGCAAGGTGATCAACGACTGGCGTGACGAACAACCCGGGCGCATGTTGCACGAGGCCCACGACGGCCCGGCCAAGGTGCTCAACTACAACCCCAAGTCGATCTCCTACGGCGCACTCACGGCGTCCGGCTTCTTTCCGTTTGTCGCCGCGCAACTGTGGTTCTGGACAGGCGACAAGTCAGCGGTCGAACCATTCATCGAACCGGCGCTGAAGTCACTGGCGTGGATGGCCAGCAGCACAGATGAACATGGGTTCGTGCAGTACAAGACACGTTCGGAACAGGGCGTGCGCAACCAGGGCTGGAAGGATTCGGGCGACGCCATCGTCTACGCAGACGGGCGCCAAGTCGCCGCGCCGATCGCTCCGTGCGAAGAGCAGGGCATTCTCTATGCGGCGCGCCTGAACCTGGCGGCCGTACTGTGGTGGTTCGGCCGCCGCGACGAGGCCAGGCAACTGTTCCGCGCCGCGCGCGAACTCAAGCGCCGCTTCAACGCCACATTCTGGATGGAGCCCGAAGGCTGCTTCGCCATGGCGCTGGATGCGCGCGGCGAACTGGTGCGCTCCATCGGCTCCAATGTTGCACATTGCGTGGCCACGGGCATCGTCGACAAGGCACGGGTGCCGCGGGTGCTGGATCGTCTGTTCGCCGAAGACATGTACAGCGGCTGGGGTCTGCGTACCTTGTCTTCGTTGCATCCGGCGTACAACCCGTACTCCTACCACCGCGGGACGGTGTGGCCGGTGGAACACGGGCCGTTTGCGGTGGGCGCCTACCGCTATGGCTGCCACGAGCGCGTCGAACAGATTTGCCGGGGCATGTTTGAGGCGGCCGCGCTGTTCGAATCCTGCCGGTTGCCGGAGTGCTTCAGCGGCCACGCGCGCGACGCGTTGCATCCGTTCCCGGCGCTGTACCCGGCTGCGAACTCACCGCAGGCATGGTCGGCAACCACCGTGTTCACGCTGTTGCAGGCACTGTTCGGCTTGCAACCGTTTGCGCCGTTGCGGATGTTGTTTGTTGATCCGCACATGCCAACGTGGCTGCCGGAGATCACGTTGCGCGGCTTGCGTGTCGGCGACGCGGTGGTCGACCTCCGTTTTTTCCGCAAGGCGGATGGCGGCAGTGATTACGCCGTGCTCGACTCGCGCGGCGGACGCTTGCATGTCGTGCGTCAGCCAAGCCCGTGGTCGCTTACCGCGCACTTTGGCGAACGGGCGAAGGATCTCGCGCTCAGCATCATGCCTGGGCGCTGAACGCGGGTCTGCGGGGGTTCCGCTTGCCACGCGGCGTCCAATCGCGCCCTTGGGCTCGACGTTTATGCTGCGCGGCATTTACACCCGCCGCGCACCGTGCGGACTGTTCAAACATCTGAGCACGGAGCGCCGATACGCCCGGCCTGAAGGCGTTCGCCCGGGGTCATTGTCCGCACCGCAAGCCAGCCCTTGATCGCTGCGATGAGGATCGGTATGGAACCGAAAATGATGAACACCAGGTCGCCGGGCAGGCGCAGCCACTCGATCAGCAACGAGCGATGGCTGCCAATTGCCGCCAGGCTGCGCGCATGCCAGTAGCCATGCTGCACCACGTCCCACAACTGCAGGATCCCGCCGGGCAGCAGGCTGAGCAGGACCATCATCGCCAGCCCGATATTGGTGCCCCAGAACGCCACCCGCAGGTATTTCTCGATACCCGGCCAGCGCGCCTCGGGGGTGGTCTGGCGCAGCACAAATGACATCAATGCCAGCGCCAGCATGCCGAACACACCCATCAGCGCCGAGTGCGCGTGGGTGGGCGTGATGCCCGTGCCGACCTCGTAGTAGCTGACGATCGGCAGGTTCACCAGCAAGCCGAAAAGACCGGCACCGACGAAGTTCCAGAAGCCCACCGCCATCAGGAAATAGAACGTCCACTTGTGCGGGATGGCGATGGCCTTGCCGCAGGTGTCGCAGTCGCCGCGCGTGGTACGCACGAAGTCCCACGCGTCCAGCGTCAGCAACGTCAGTGGCACCACCTCCAGCACGGAGAACATGGCCGCCATCGCCATCGCGAAGTTGCCGTTGCCAGTGAAGTACATGTGGTGTCCGGTACCAATCACACCGCCGCCGAAATACAGGATGGCGTCCAGGTAGATGACGCGCAAAGCCACGTTGCGCCGGGTCAATCCCAGTTGGTAGAAGGTGAGCGCCACCACTGTCGTGGCGAAGAACTCGAAATAGCCTTCCACCCACAAGTGGATGATCCAGAACCGCCAGGTGTCGACGATGGTGTAGTTGGTCTGCGCGCCGTAGAACAGTGCAGGGACGTAGAACACCGGGATCGCCAGCGCCGCCAGCAGGAACATCACCGCCAGCGGCCGCGCTGCCGCGTTGGCCACGTCGCGCGGACGCGCCAGCTTCCACAGCATGGCGAACCAGACAAACAACCCGGCCACCAGCAAGTATTGCCACAGTCGGCCCAGCTCCATGTATTCCCAGCCCTGGTCGCCCAGCCAGAACCACCACGTTCCCAGCTTCTGCAGAATACCGGCCCAGACGCCGAGCAGGCTGCCCGCGATCACCACCACGAACGCGCCAAACAGCAAATGCACCGCGCCGGCAAACCAGCGCGGCTCGTCATCGCGCAAGGTGCGGGCCAGGAACAGGGCGGCGGCAACGAAGCTGGTGGCGATCCAGAAGATCGCGCTCTGCAGATGCCACGCGCGCATCAGGTTGCTGGGGAAAATCGTCTCCAGCTGGAATCCGTAGAAGCTCGCCGGATCGCTTCTGTAGTGCGCGGTGGCGCCCCCCACCAGCGTCTGCATCAGGAAAAGCAGCGCCACCACCACGAAAAACTTCACCAGCGCACGCTGGCCCGCGCTTGATTGTCCGGGCAGCACGCGCGGTTGCACGCGGTGGCCATGGCTGATCCAGCCCAGGTAATCGAACTTGCCGAATGCCAGCAGGACCGTGGCGATGCCGCCGAGCAGGATCACCAGGCTCAGTGCGCTCCACAGCAGCGTGTTGGGCGTGGCCACGTTGCCTACGCTGGGGTCAAACGGGAAATTGTTGGTGTACGAATAATTTTCACCCGGCCGGCGGGTGACCGACGCCCACGCGGCCCAGCTGACGAACGCGCTGAACTGCTGCAGTTCCACCGGGTTGCTGATCAGGTCCTGGTGCAGGCCGCCGTTGCGCTCGGGGTGGCGAAAATAGTCGGTCCATACCGCGACCTCGGCGCGATACGCCGTCGCCTGCGCCGCGCTCATGTGCAGCGTGCCGTTGGC
The DNA here is from genome assembly GCA_039936515.1 of Rhodanobacter sp. Taxonomy (GTDB): domain Bacteria; phylum Pseudomonadota; class Gammaproteobacteria; order Xanthomonadales; family Rhodanobacteraceae; genus Rhodanobacter. The sequence goes on from JBDTIE010000179.1 coordinate 32,088, forward strand.
GGCATCGTAACGATTGGTCTTCAGCTCGACTGCGGTTTGCGCGTGCACTGCCGCAAGCTCGCTTGGCGTCAATGCAGCCAGCGCGCGGCCGTATTGCTGTCGCGCAATCGTTGCCGCCACCGACTCGCCGATGCGATGCAGCGCCGCGGCGGCATAGTCCGGCCCCAGATAAGCGCCGTGCCCCCAGATGCTGCCGTTGTCCATCAACCCGTATTTGAGGAACACCGCCTGGCCTGCGCTGATTTCCGCGCCGGTGAACACGCTGATGCCTTGCGCGTCTACGGTGTGTGCCGGGATTGGCGGTGCGTTGCGGTAAGCCATGGTGGTCATCGCACCAAGCCCGGCAAAGCCGAGCACCAGCACGATCAGTACCGTACGCAGCCACCACGGAGACAGCGCCGGATCATCCGGCGTGAGCGGTTGTGCGGCGTGGGTCATGGGCTGCTGCTGACCTGCGATGGGCGAAGCCATCATCGCCAGCAGTATGCGCGCAGCACGACCGCGCATCGCACACAAACAGCACCGCGTGCAGGCGCGCCAACTCCGCCTGCCGACGGTTCACGCCGGCGTAACTGCCCGGGGCTATGGTGGAAAGGATGCGACATGGCAGTCGTGCGGAAACGCGGAAGGCACGCATGACCCAAGCCAGGCAAAAACCCGACGGCCCGGACGTGGCACAAGCCGTGAAACTTGTGACGCCGGGCAATGGCATCCGGGCCCGGGACCGAGGGCACGACAACTCGGCGTGGGGAAGTTTTCCACCACGCTGCAGGCAACTGCGACATATGCAACGGAGCAGCGTCATGATGGGATCTTCAGATAAGCCTTCCCCTGCGCCCGATGCCAGCGCGCGCGAACGCATCGATGCCTTGCTCGACGAGGCGTTGAAGGAATCCTTCCCCGCGAGCGATTCCAGTGCCATCGGCTCGGGCATATCAGCCATCAAACAGGAAGATCGCCAGCGCCATGCCAACAAATCCACGCTTGGGCAAAAAGACGCAAAACACGCCACTCCCGGTAACCAGACGACGCCATAGCTGGAGGACGACATGAGCACGCAGGCGCCGAGTGTGTGTACAGCGCAAGCCGCCATCGGTCATTTGGTGGTACTGATTGCGGCGCTGCCGGCGCATGGTCATGTGGTGCTGCACTTGCGCGATGGCAGCACGCTGGCTGGTGTGGTGCGCGTGCGCGCAAGCATGCAGGTGTTTCGCGACCCGCGCGGGCTCGAGGGCATGAACGCGCGGGTTGTCCTGGAGCGCCCGCCCGAGGCTGGTGGCATTACCCATGTGTGGCTGGACCAGGTCGAGCGTGTGCAGCATCTGGATTCGGCGCTGGCCAGCGAGAACTGAAACCCGCCCCACAGCGGAATGTACAAGTGGTTCGAATCAGGCAAGGACAACCATCGTGAACAAAGCAGTATGCGCAGTTGTAGGTGTGGGCCCGGGCAACGGCGCAGCCATCGCCCGGCGCTTTGCAGCAGCCGGATACGTCGTTGCCTTGTTGGCGCGTTCCTCCAGCTTCACCGACGCGCTGGCGGGCGAATTGGAAGGGGCGGTCGCCTTTGCCTGCGACGTGACCAGTGAGGTCGACGTCACCTCGACTTTTGCCCGCATCAGCGCCGATTTGGGCCCAGTGCAAACGCTTGTCTACAATGCCGGATCCGGCGTCTGGGGCGATGTCGAAGCCATCACTGCTGCCGGTTTTGAATCCACGTGGCGAGTCAACGCCCTGGGCATGCTGCTGACCGCGCAGCAGGTCATACCCGCGATGAAGGCCGCCGGCAAGGGCAACATCATTGTCATTGGCGCCACCGCATCTCGGCGCGGTGGCGTGCGCAGCGCTGCGTTTGCGCCGGCCAAGGCAGCCCAGCGCAGCCTCGCGCAGTCCATGGCGCGCAGCCTGTGGCCGGCGGGAATCCATGTCGCGATGGTGATCATCGATGGCGTGGTTGATCTGGAGCGCACCCGCCAGGCCATGCCGGACAAACCGGACAGCTTTTACGTTCAATCCGACGCCGTGGCCGCCACGGTGTACTGGTTGAGCCAACAACCCTCATCTGCGTGGGCTTTCGAAGTCGAGGCACGTCCGTTTGGCGAAGCCTGGTAGGGCAGGGAGCCCAACCAGGCAATCGGGATGGCGCGCTTGCTTGGATGGATCCTTTCCGCTCGTGTGTGATTCCCGCTTGACCGGCGCCCATCAGCCCTGACGCGAAGGGAGGCGATATGGCGACATTTTCCTTGCCACGAAATTCCAGGACCCAAACGGGCGCACACCACGCCAGCCCCGGCGCGGTCCGGCCGCGGCTGTTTCGCGTCTATCGTTGGTCGCCGGACGACGCGGACAATCCACGCATCGATACGTTCGAGGTGGATACCGCCGCGTGCGGGCCGATGATGCTCGATGCCTTGCTGAAAATAAAAAATGAAGTCGATCCGACCTTGACCTTGCGCCGTTCGTGCCGCGAAGGTGTGTGCGGCAGTTGCGCGATGAACATCAACGGCATCAACTGGCTTGCGTGCACCACGCCCATTGCCGATTGTACGGGGGACATCAGCATCTACCCGTTGCCAAGCATGCCGGTAGTGCGCGACCTGGTCACCGACATGACGCACTTCTACGCCCAATACGCGTCGATCAAACCGTGGATTCGCACGCACAGCCCCGCGCCAGCCCGCGAGCGCTTGCAATCACCGGAAGACCGCAAGCAAATCGATGGCTACTACGAGTGCATCCTGTGCTCGTGCTGT
>JBDTIE010000180.1:0-7969 GCA_039936515.1 Rhodanobacter sp.
GGTTCATGCGCGAATGCTAGCAGGGCGCGGCGACGCGTCCGCTTGCCGACCGGACGGAATCTGCACGAACTTTTCGACTGGAGAGAAGCGCTGTGGGCGAAAATGTCCTGCTGGCAGGTTGCGGTGATCTTGGCTTGCGCGTGGCGCAGCGCCTGCTTGCGCGCGGTGATCGGGTCTGGGCTTTGCGGCGCACGCCGCCGGGCGATGCCGATCAGCGCATCCAGTGGCTGCGTTGGGATCTGACCGAGCCGGCAAGCTTGCGCTCGCTGCCGGCAGACATGTCGCAGGTGGTGTACTTGCCGGCGCCAGATCGTCGCGACGCTTGCACCTATGGCGCGCTTTTCGTCGATGGCCTGCGTCATCTGCTGGCGGCGATGGATCACGGATCCTTGCAGCGGGTGCTGCTGGTGTCCTCCAGCGCGGTGTACGGTGAGCACCACGGCGCGTGGGTGGATGAGGACACGGCCAGCGCGCCGCTGGGCTTCAACGGGTCGTTGTTGCGCGATGCGGAGTCTTGGCTGGCGACCCAGCCGCAACGTTCCATCGTGCTGCGCCTGGCCGGGCTGTACGGTCCGGGGCGCCTGGCATTGGCCGAGCGCTTGCGCGCCGGCCAGGTCAAGGTGCCGCGACAGGTGCCGCACTGGGCCAATCGCGTACACATCGACGACGCCGCCGCCGCCGTTGCTCACCTGCTGCAGCTGCCTGACCCGCAGGCGCTGTACCTGGGCGTCGACGACACGCCGCTGCCGCTGGATGTCCTGTATGACCATCTGGCCCGGCTGCTGGACGCACCGCTGCCGCTGGACGGTCCGTCACCGGCCGGGGTCGGCAGCAAGCGGCTGAGCAATGCGCGCCTGCGCGCCAGCGGCTTTGTCCCGCATTGGCCCGACGCCCGTGATGGCTATGCAGCGTTGCTGCGGCGGTAACGGCGACGCCGCTCAGGCGTGGCTCAAGCCAGTCACATGCCGTTCGTCGTCGTATTCCACGCAGCTGTCGGCCAGTGCCGGAAGTGTTGCCAGGGCGTGGCGGCTCAGGCGTTCAAAGTGGGCCAGAAAGCGTTGCATCGTCGGCGCGTCCATTGCCAGCGGTGCGTGGCGGGCCAGCAGATCCTGCTCCTGCTCGCCGCGCCAGCGGCGCACGATGTCCCAGCCTGGCGCCTGCAGCACAATCAGCGCATCGAACTTGCGCCACAGCGGCTGGTATCCGCGCAATTGCTTGTTGACCCAGCGCCGCCAGGTGCCGTCAGCGTCCTCGCTGCGTTCCAGGTCATTGATGGGGGCGAGCAGTTGCGATTGCAGCTGCGGGCGGATGCCCAACGCCCAGCCTTCGATGATCACCAGCACCGGCGTGCGGGTGATGCGCGGCCAGCGCGAGGGCGGGATGCGCGTGTCGCGGCCCTTGTCGAAGCGCGGGTGCGTGACCGGCAATTTCTCCGACGCACTGGGCATGGCCGCCAGCACCGACAGCAGCAGTTCGATCTCGTGCGTGCCCGGCACGCCACGCGTGCGCAGCAGCGGATGGACGCGCTGGGCCAGGTCCTCGCGGTCGCTGCGGGCGTAGTAGAAGTCGTCCAGGGAAAGCACTTCGGTGGGCCAGCCCATCGACTCGGCCTTGGCCTTCATCACCCGCGCCAGCGTGCTCTTGCCGCTGCCTTGCAAGCCGGACAGGCCCAGCACGTAAGGTCGGCGCGAGCGCGCGATGCGTCCGGCGTACTGGTCGATCAGGTGCCCTGCCAAGGCTTCGTTGGACTGCACGGCGAGTGGCTTCATGCGTGACCTGCAAGCTGGCGGGATGGGATACCGGGGGGCGGCGTGATGCGCCCGCCAGATGCCCGGGCGGCGGCGCGCAGAGCGCGCCGCGCAGCAAGCGGCACGCCGCCTGGCACGCGCGTAGCGCCCCGGCGCGACGGGCGGCAGGCACGGGGCGTTGGTTTATCATGGGCGAAAGTCATCGCCGCATGATGGCGCGTGTTGGCCGCGATGCAAAAGGAAAACTTGCTGTCATGTTGAATACCGAGCTGCTCACCACGTTTTCCGCGTTGCTGGAAGAGGCTGTCCACAGCGGTGATCGCGAGCCCACGGCAATGAACCTGGCCACCGCCGATGCATCCGGACGCGTGTCCTCGCGCATGGTCCTGCTCAAGGGCGTGGATGAGCGCGGTTTCCGTTTCTTCACCAATTACGAAAGCGACAAGGGCGGTCAGCTTGACGCCCACCCGCAGGTGGCGCTCAACTTCCACTGGAAGCTGTTGGGCGACGGCGTTCAGGTGCGCGTGGAGGGTGCCTCGCGCAAGCTGCAGGCGGAGGAATCGGACGCCTATTTCGCCAGCCGCGCGCGGCATAGCCAGATTGGCGCGTGGGCTTCGCTGCAATCACAGACCTTGCCCGACCGCGACACGTTCGAGCAACGCGTGGCGCGCTACGAGGCGGAGTTTGCCGATCGACCCGTGCCGCGACCACCGCACTGGGGCGGGTTCGTGGTCGAGCCGGACACACTGGAGTTCTGGTACGGCGCGGCGTTTCGCCTGCACACACGCGTGCGCTGGGATCGCCACGGCCAGACCTGGACCAAGCGTTTGCTGTATCCGTGAGCAGCCTGGTCGTCCAGCACACGCTGCACATTGCCAGTAGCGGGCGCGGCTTCATTGACATCACGGCGCGCGTGGCCGAATGCGTGGCTGCCAGCGGCGTGGGCAGCGGTCTGCTGCAGGCCTTCACCACGCATACCAGCTGTTCGTTGCTGCTCAGCGAGAATGCCGACCCGGCGGTGCGCGACGACCTGGAGCGCTGGTTTGCGCGGGCCGTGCCCGATGGTGACGCACTGTTCCGGCACACCGCCGAAGGACCCGACGACATGCCTGCGCACGTTCGTTCGATCCTGGCCGGCGTGAGCGTCACGTTGCCAGTCTGCGACGGTGCGCTTGGCCTGGGCACGTGGCAAGGGGTTTACCTGTGGGAGCATCGCCTCCACCGGCACCAGCGCAAGGTGCTGATCACCTTGCTCGGCACGCCGTGAACGCCGGTACCGGCCGCCTTGGCCCGCAGCGCATCGTCTGCCTGACCGAGGAACCTACCGAGGTGCTGTATGCGCTGGGCGAGCAGGATCGCATCGTCGGCATTTCGGGCTTCACCGTGCGACCGCCGCAGGCACGCAAGGAAAAGCCGAAGGTGTCGGCTTTCACCAGTGCCAAAATCCCGGCGATCCTCGACCTCAAGCCGGACATGGCCATCGGCTTTTCCGATATCCAGGCCGATATCGCACGTGACCTGATCAAGGCCGGGGTCGAGGTGTGGATCAGCAATCACCGCAGCGTCGAGGGCATCCTGGCCTATATCCGCCGGCTGGGTGCGCTGGTCGGTGCCGCGGACAAGGCCGATGCCTACGCGCGCCGCGCCGAACAGCACATTGCCGACATCCGCGCCGCGGCCGCCGCGTTGCCGCGCCGGCCGCGCGTGTACTGCGAGGAATGGGACGAACCCATTATCACCGGCATCCAGTGGGTAGCGGAGTTGATAGAAATCGCCGGAGGCGAGGACTGCTTCCCGGAGCTGTCGCGCGAACCGCTGGCGAAACAGCGCATCCTCGCCAATGGCGACGAAGTCGTGCGCCGCGCGCCAGACATCATCCTCGGCACCTGGTGCGGCAAGCGCTTCCGCCCCGAACGTGTGGTTACCCGGCCGGGCTGGGATGCGATCCCCGCCGTGCGCCATGGGGATCTGTACGAAATCAAGTCGCCGATCATCCTGCAACCCGGTCCGGCGGCATTGTTCGATGGCCTGGACGCCATCCACCGCATCATCGTTTCCTGGGCGCAGCGCCAGCCAACCTAGGTGCCACGCGTACCGCTTCAGACACCCAGTGCCAGCCGCATCCCCGCATCCAGCAGCGGCGCTGTGATCAGCATGCGCGCCAGGAACAGCACGATCAGCACCACCATGGGCGCGAAGTCGATGGCGCCGGCGACCAGCCGCCCGCGCAGCGGTCGCATCAGCGGCGCGACCAAGGTGTCAGCCAGGCGCAGCAAGGGCTGTCCGCGGTCGGCGGTAAACATGCTCAGCAGCGACCAGGCGAATACCAGCACGATGTAGAACAGCAGCACGAAGTCCAGCAGATCCGCCAGCGCGAGCAACAGCAGACCCGCCACGCCCGGTACCAGGCCGCCCAGCGCGAACAGCGACAGCCGCTTGAGCAGCAAGGTCAGCAACGCCAGCAGCAGCGCGGCGAGATTGATGCGCCGCCAGTTCGGCAGCACGCGCCGCAGGGGTGTCACCACCGGATTGGTGTAGCGGTAGATCATCTGGCTGATCGGGTTGTGGAAATCCGCGCGGCACGCCTCGGCCACCACGCGCACCACCAGCAAGGCCACCACCAAGTCAAACGCCAGCCCCAGCAGGAACGCCACGGCGTTGAGCAGGTAGCTCATGCTTGCGCGTCCAGGCTGACAGCCATTTCCTCGCCGCGGTGCGTGGCCGCAGCGATGGCACGGGCGACGATGCGCGCCAGGTCGTCGCTGCCGAAACTGTCCAGCGCCGCTTGTGTGGTCCCGTGCGGGGAAGTCACGCGCTGGCGTAGTGCAGCCGGATCTTCGCCGCCCTCGCAGAGCATGCGTCCGGCGCCCAGGCAAGTCTGCGCCGCCAGCGCGCGCGCCGTGTCGCGCGGCAAGCCCTGCGCCACGGCCGCGGCCACCATGTGTTCCACCAGTGCAAAAAAATACGCCGGACCGGAACCGGACAGTGCCGTCACGGTATCCATCAACGGTTCGGCTTCAATCCAGCGGGTGATGCCCACCGCGTCCAGGATGTGTTGAGCCTGCGCCTTCTGCGCCGGACCAACGCGCTCGTTGGCGCACAGCGCCGTGGCGCCGGCACCGATCAGCGCCGGCGTGTTCGGCATGCAGCGCACAATGGGCAAACCGGGGCCAAACCAGCGGGCGAGCTGTGTCAGGCGCACACCGGCGGCGATGGAGATCAACAGTGGCCGATGGCGCTGCAAGGCGTCCTGCAACCCGCCGCTGATCCCGGGCATGATTTGCGGCTTGACGGCCAGCACGATGACTTCAGCATCGGCCACGGCCAACGCGTTTTCGGCAAAGCTGGCCACGCCGTAATCGCGACCCAACGCTTCGCGCGCCTCGGCCAGCGGCTCGGCGACGGTAAGGCTGCTGGCGGCGATGCCAGTCTTGAGCAGTCCGCCGATGAGGCTGCGCGCCATGTTGCCACCACCGATGAACGCAATGCGGGTCATGCTCGGGTTTCCTCCTCTTCATCCAGAACGGATACCTTAGCCGCAGTCGCGCGGCCGTGGCCAATGCGCGGTGCGCGAGGACGGGCTGCGCAGAGGCTGCGGTGCGCTGGCTGCGCACGCTGGTGTGGCCCGTGTCGCACTTTGTGCCCGGGCCCGGCATGGGGCTGGTCGCGCGGGCTGCTTGCCGAGTACCATCGGGGCCAATGCAGGGGCGGCATGGTTACACGCGTGCGGCGGCTTCGGGCGCGGGTCCGACAGCCGTGAGCGTGAAGCCATCAGTGCCGATACCGCGTTCCATTTCAATGTGCTGCACACGATCGGTCAGGGGAATGACTCAATGGATATCGCCGAACTGCTGGCGTTCTCGGTAAAGAACAAGGCATCGGATCTGCATCTGTCGGCCGGCTTGCCGCCGATGATCCGCGTGGATGGTGACGTGCGCCGTATCAACATTCCGGCGCTGGAGCACAAACAGGTGCATTCGCTGGTCTACGACATCATGTCGGACAAGCAGCGGCGCGACTACGAGGAGTTCTACGAGACCGACTTTTCCTTCGAGATTCCCGGTCTGGCACGCTTCCGCGTCAACGCCTTCAACCAGAACCGGGGCGCCGGCGCGGTGTTCCGCACCATTCCAGCGGAGGTGCAGACGCTGGAAGACCTTGGCTGTCCGCGCATCTTCAAGGAGTTGATCGACCAGCCGCAGGGCCTGATCCTGGTGACCGGCCCGACCGGCTCAGGCAAGTCCACCACCCTGGCGGCGATGGTCGACCACATCAACAAGACCAAGTACGGCCACATGCTGACAATCGAGGACCCGATCGAGTTTGTGCATACCTCGCAAAAGTGCCTGGTCAACCAGCGCGAGATCCATCGTGACACGCTCGGTTTCAACGAAGCCTTGCGCTCGGCGTTGCGCGAGGATCCGGACTTCATTCTGGTCGGCGAGTTGCGCGACCTGGAAACCATCCGCCTGGCGCTGACCGCGGCGGAGACCGGACATCTGGTGTTCGCCACCGTGCACACCAGCTCGGCGGCCAAGACTATCGATCGCATCATCGACGTCTTCCCCGCTGGCGAAAAGCCGATGGTGCGCTCGATGTTGTCCGAGTCGCTGCGTGCCGTGGTCTCGCAGTCGCTGCTGAAGAAGGTCGGCGGCGGGCGCATGGCCGCGCATGAGGTGATGGTCGGCATCCCGGCCATCCGCAACCTGATCCGCGAGGACAAGGTCGCGCAGATGTACTCGGCGATCCAGACCGGCCAGCAGTTCGGCATGCAGACGCTGGACCAGTGCCTGCAGGACCTGGTCAAGCGCGGCGTGGTCTCGCGACAGGAAGCGTCCGGCTATGCGAAGAACAAGGACGTTTTCAAGTGACGCCGGGGTGCGGGGTTCGGGATCCGGGATTGGCAAGAGCCGAAGCCCGGCCTGCCCAGAAACCGGCTCTCGCCGCGTGCTGTTGATTTCGACGAATCCCGAAACTCGAATCCCGAATCCCCGAGGTACACCGCCATGAGCGACTTTGATTTCACCTCGTTCCTGAAACTGATGGTGCACAAGAAGGCATCGGACCTTTTCATCACCGCCGGCGTGCCGCCATCACTGAAGTTGCAGGGCCGCATCGTGCCGGTGACGCAGAGCCCGCTCAGCGTGCAACAGGCGCGCGACATGGTGCTGAACGTGATGACGCCCGGGCAGCGTGAGGAGTTCGAGAAAACCCACGAGTGCCAGTTCGCCATCTCTGCGCAGGGCGTGGGCCGCTTCCGCGTTTCGTGCTTCTACCAGCGCAATTGCGTCGGCATGGTGCTGCGCCGGATCGAGTCCAAGATCCCGAGCATCGAGGAGTTGAACCTGCCGCCGGTCATCCAGCAACTGGCGATGACCAAGCGCGGCATCATCATTTTCGTCGGCGGCACCGGCACCGGCAAATCCACCTCGCTGGCGTCGATGATCGGCTACCGCAACCAGAACTCGAGCGGCCACATCATCACCATCGAGGACCCGATCGAGTACGTGCACAAGCACGAGAACTGCATCATCACCCAGCGTGAGATCGGCATCGACACCGACAGTTGGGAAAACGCGTTGAAGAACTCGCTGCGCCAGGCGCCGGACGTGATCATGATCGGCGAAGTGCGCACGCGCGAGACGATGGAACACGCCATCAACTTCTCCGAAACCGGGCATCTGTGCCTGTGCACGCTGCACGCCAACAACGCCAACCAGGCGATGGACCGCATCCTGCATTTCTTCCCGGAGGATCACCGTTCGCAGTTGCTGATGGATCTGTCGCTGAACCTCAAGGGCGTGGTCGCGCAGATGTTGATCCCGACCCCGGACGGAAAGGCGCGCCGCGTCGCGGTCGAGGTCCTGCTGGGGACGCCGTTGGTGCAGGACTACATCCGCCAGGGTGACATCCACAAGCTCAAGGAAGTGATGAAGGAGTCGACCCTGCTGGGCATGAAGACCTTCGACCAGAGCCTGGTCGAGCTGTATCAGGCCGGCGAGATCTCCTACGACGACGCGCTGCGCCACGCCGACAGTTCGAATGAAGTGCGCCTGCGTATCAAGCTGTCGCAGGGCGGCGACGCGCATACGTTGTCGCAAGGCATGGACGACGTCAGCGTGGAGGAAACCAGCGATCGCAGAGACTTCGCCAGCAGCAACCTGCTGGATCGCTGAGCCGACCATCGCCGAGCTGGCTGCGGCGAAAAAAAAGGAGCCGAC
>JBDTIE010000181.1:0-5970 GCA_039936515.1 Rhodanobacter sp.
GTTACGAAGTAAGTGGTTGGCGTTGTTCCATGTACTAACCATCGCGGGGGCTCTTTTCGCAATGTTCATCGCTACCATGGCTATTGCACACGACTGGCTATAATCTGCTCCTAACTGTTCAGTCAAGTGGAAGCGCAAAAGCGCGCGCCGCTTACTTCAAGCGTTAGACCGCTGGAAATCGAGGAGTCACGTCGTATGGAAAAGCTTGATATCAACGCAATCGCTGACGCTATCCTGCGGCCTGATCTTAAATCTCAGGAGGATCTCCGGCGAAAGCGATCGAAGCAGGCGTGGTGGCTCTTGGAGAAACGGAAAGTCGCTTGGCTAACACTTATCGGCTTCGCGGTCGGTGCTGCCGTCGCTCTTTACGCTGGGCAACGTTTCGCTATAGGCGGATTGTGGGGCGCCTTCAGTGGGGCTGCTATCGGTTGGCTATGGATTGGTTTCCGTAGCTGGCGGCGCGTGGTCTAACCCGTGGCCCAAACGGACGCGCGGAAAGCCGCGCGCAGCTGAACTCCAGCGTTATGTTTATCTAAACGTCACGTCTCTACATAGGGCGAAAACATTGACCGCCTGTTGCCCGCTGCAGGCATCTCGGTCATCGTCTCGTCTGGTATTTATGCCGTGGAGAATCTTGTGTTTCGAAAAAAGAAGATTGCAGTTGCCGCCGCCATCCTCTCGATCATGGTCGCTGTCCTTGCGTCGAGCTTGCTCATCGGGTCCGAGGCACGAGTGGTGGACGTTCTCACGCTTTTCGCGACGGGATTTGGTGCTGGCGCGGCGGCCGTAGTGCTGATGCGTCCGGCTGCATGAGGACATGGCGGGCTGTGAAGTCCGCCCAAAGCTGGGGTTGTGTTGCGCTTGCTGACGTCGTTACTTGCCTCGCAGGTGGCCACCATCACGCGAGCCCTGGCTAATGAGTGTCGCCCGCGGTTGAGTCGTTGCGCTCCGCCTCGGCGATCAGCTCGGCAGCAACCTCGGCCAGTTGCCGCACGCAGGTTTCCATCTCGCTGCGGCGGGTGCGGAAGCTGAGGACGCAGACACGGCCGAGAAAGCGCTCGCCGACGTTGGCGCCGGTCAGCATGACCTGGCCGCGAGCGGTGACGCGTTGCATGAGGGCGCGGGTAGCCGCGTTTTGCGCTTGCTGTGTCGCCAATTCGGGGCTTTGCAGATGGAAGGCGAACAATGACAGTTGCGGCATGGCGTCCATGACGATGCCGGGGATGCGTGCGACCTCTTCAGCCGCCCAGACGGCCAGCTCGCGTTTTTCCGCCAGCGCGGCGCGATAGCGGGCGGTGCCGAAGAACTTCAGGGTCAGCCAGATACGCAAGCCGGGAAAGCCGCGCGACAGGTCGGGGCCGTACTGCGCCGGGTCGTAGAATTCGTTCTGGTTGTCCGGCAGGTAGCCGGCGGTTGATGAGTGCAGGGCGCGCAGTGCCTCGCCATCGCGCACCAGCAGAGCGCCGGTGCCGTAAGGCATGAACAGCCCCTTGTGCGGGTCCAGCGTGAGCGAGTCGGCACGCGTCAGGCCACTGAGCAATGGCCGCAGCGCGGGCACCATGTGGAAGAAGCCGCCGTAGGCCCCGTCCACGTGATGCCACATGCCCTCGCGGGCGGCCAGATCGGCCACGGCGTTGAGCGGATCGACCGCGCCGGTGTTGGTGGTGCCGGCGGTGGAGAACACCATGAACGGCTTGCGCCCCGCGCTGCGATCGGCGGCGACGGCACGCGCCAGCTCATCCACGCGCAGGCGAAAATCTGCGTCGACGTCGATGACGCGCACGCGGTCATGCGCAATGCCGGCGAGTTTTGCCGCCTTGGCGATGCAATGGTGGGATTGCGACGACACGTACAACGTGCCCGCGCGGATATCGTCGCCCAGCAGCTTTTCGCGCGCGCAGGCGATGGCGTTGAAGATGGCCATGGAGCCGCCGGTGGTGAACAGCCCGCGCGCACTGCTCGGAAACTGCATCCACTCGCGCAGCCAGTCCAGCGCGTTGGCCTCCAGTTGCACCAGTGCCGGCGCCGCCTGCCAGATGCCGGTGTAGCGGTTGGCGGTGTCGGCGATGAAATCCGCCAGTGCCGCGGGATAGATGCCGCCACCGGGGATGTAGGCCAGGTAGCCGGGGGTCGGCGTGCCGAACGAGCGCGGAATCCACTCGTCAAACAGCGGGTCGAGCAACGCCTGCAGGGCGGCGCCGTGTTCGGGCGCACTCTCGCGCATGGACCGGCACAGCGCTTCGATGTCGGTGTAGTCGCCGCACGAGGGCATGTCCGGCAGTGCGGCCAGGTGCGCCACGGCGCGGCGCACGACGGCCTCGCCCATGGCCTGCATTTCCGTCGGCGACAGCTCCAGATTCGCCAGGTCGTCCCTTGCATCGTCGTGTGCCACGAAGTCCCCCTGCGTTTGCAATTGGTCGGCGCCGGAGCTTGCCTGGTTGCGGCCGCAAACACCGATCCGTGTCATGCGCGTTTGGCTGGCACCGACATGACCGATGAGCATAGTCCCGCGCGACGCGAGCCCGCGAATGATCGCCAATGGCGCTTGCCGTGAACGCTTCACGGCATCACAGCACGCCCGCCGCCCGCGCCGCTTCGACTTGCGCCGTGGCCCTGGCGCGGGCCGGCGCAAGGATGGTGGCGTAGCGCGGATCGGTGCGGAGCTTGGCCAGCAGCGGATCGCTGTCGAGGTCGGCCAGGCGGAGAAAATAGCCGGCGCTGACGCCGGCCTGCAGCGCGGAGAATGCTTGGTCGGGTTGATTGAGCTGCGCATGGGCCAGCACTTCCCACCAGGCGCGCGGAGCGCTGGCGCTGGCGTACGGACGCGACGCAAGTGCAGGAATGGCGGCGGTCAACAACGCATGGCCCTGGGCGCTGTCCCCGCTCTGGGTCAACGCCGCGCCCACCTGGATCGCGTCGACGGCTTGCGCCGGATACAGCCGGCGCGTGGGTTGGACAAACAGTGCGGGCATGCGCTGGCGATAGAGATCCAGCGCTTCTGCCGCCTGTCCGCGCGCCAGCAGGATGCGCCCACGATTCAACTTGGCGGGAAACCATCTTTGCGGGTCCGCTGGAACCAGGCGCAGGGCTGCAGCCGAGTCGCCTCGCAGCATCGCCATCCGGGCTTGCGCGCGCAGGACGTCCGGCGACACCGGCGCACGTTGCGCCAGCAATGCCAGGCAGGTCTTGGCGGGATTCAGCGCGCCCATGTCGATCAGCAGGTTGCAGCGATCCACGCGGAAGCCACTGGCTGGATCGAGCGTGTCCTGCTTGCGCAGATCGCGCAAGGCGGCGACCAGGTCGCCGCGCTGCATGTGCAACAGCCCGCGCACGTCGTACGCGCGGGCGATATCGGCGTGTTCAGCGATGAACTGGTCACTCAGCGCCAGCGCTTCGTCGACCCGGCCGCTCAAGCCAATCGTCAACAGGTGCATGTCGCGCAACGCCGGCGACAGCGGGTCGATCTCGATACCGCGTCGGAGCTGGGACAGCGCTTCGTCGAAGCGTCCGTACTCGATGCTGAGGAACGCCGCGTACCACAGTCGGCCGTTGGCATCACCCGGTGCCAACGCAAGCCCGCGCAGGTATTCGCGCTCGGCGGCGTCCAGTTCGCCGGCGTTTTCCAGCTGCGCGGCGAGCGCGATATGGGCTTCGCCCAATTGCGGCTCGATGTGGATGGCGCGCTGCAGGTAGCTTTTGCAGCGAAGCTGTTCATCCGCGCTGGTCGCGCCGTAGTCAGCGAGCAAGGTGTAGGCCTTGCATGCCCCGACGTACGCCCGCGCGTAGCCCGGATCAAGCTCGATGGCATGCTCGAAGTGCCGCGCGGCCAGTCGCATGTCCGGAACCTTGCGCGCTGGCAGCAGGGCGAGGCCCTTGAGGTATTCCTGATAGGCGGGGATGTCGTCGGTGCGCTTTTGCAGAAGCTGCTGCTGCTCGGATCCGGGCAGGGCGATTTGCAGCGCCTGCACCACGGCGATGGCAATTTCGTCCTGGATCTTGAACACGTCGGTCAATTGCCGGTCGAAGTGCCGCGACCACAGTTCCGAGCCGTCCTGCACCCGGATCAGCTGCACGGTGATGCGCACGGTGTCGCCGGCTTGTTGCACGCTGCCTTCCAGCAGGTGCGCGGTACCAAGCGTCTTGCCGATCTGGCGCACATCGGTGGCGTTGCCCTTGAACACGAACGACGAGGTGCGCGCGATCACCTTCAGGTTCTTGACCTGCGCAAGCATGTCGCGCGTGGTTTCGGCCAGGCCATCGGAAAAATAATCGTTGGCCGGATCGCCACTGATGTTGACGAAAGGCAGCACGGCGATCGAACGCTCGCCCACGGCCACCGCGTTGCGCGCGCGCAGCGCCGGCGGGCCGACGAAGTACCAGGCCAAGACTGCAACCGCCAACACCGAAGTCACCAGCAGCAGGCGGCGATTGCCGGTCTTGTGTGGATCAAACCTGACGCCCTCGGGCGTAAGCTCCAACGCCCAGGCAAGCAATACGGCTACCGGCAAGCCGAGGGCGAACAGCGCGATCACCGTGCGCAGTACCCACGCCGGGGCATCAAATGCGGGCAGCGCGATCGATGCCGCCTGGATCGCAACCCAGGCCAGCACCACGTAGACAGTGGCGACCCGGAACACCTTGCGTTGTTTGAGCTCGACGATAAAAGACACGACGACTCCAGCGCGCGCCGACACGGTCGCCGGGCTTACGGGAATACTACGCGCGAATGTACCGATGGCGACCGTGCCGGCTTCGCCGAGGGTCATCCGGAGCGGGGCTGGTTGTCCGCTCAAGACCCCTGCGCGAGTCCGTGTCGAGCCGGCTCCCCGCGCTGGCTGGGCCCGGGGGTGACATTCTCAGGATTCGGCCCCGGCATACTGCACATCCAGCACCGCGAAACGTGCCGGCCCGGTAGGCAGTTCGCAGAAGAACTCGTCCCCGGCGCGCTTCTTCAGCGCCGCGCGCGCCAACGGTGAGTCGATGCTGATGTGGCCCTTGGCGGCGTTGGTTTCATCGGGGCCGACGATGCGATGGCGCGTGGTTTCGCCACTGTTGAAGTTTTCCACCTCGATGTATGCGCCGAAGAACACCATGCGTGGATCGGCCGGCAGGCCTTCGGCAACCTGCAGCGCGGGGATGCGTTTGCTCAGGTAGCGCGCACGCCGGTCGATCTCGCCCAGCTGCTTCTTGCGGTAGGTGTATTCGGCGTTTTCCGAGCGGTCGCCTTCGGCAGCGGCGGCGGCCAGGGCCTTGACCACCTCCGGGCGCAATGTGTGCCACAGGTAGTCGACTTCGGCCTTGAGCTTGTCGAAGCCTTCGCGCGTGATGATCGCGGTGGAGCCGGGCAGGGGCGCGCGCCAGCGGCTCATGGCCAGCCACCGGCCTGGGCAATGACGACGGCGGCAGCGCGGTAGATCACCGCTTGCCACCGAAGATGCCACCGAGCACGCCGCGCAAGATCTGCCGGCCGATCTGGTTGCCCATGGTGCGCGCAACCTGCTTGCCCATGGTTTCGACCATGCCCTGGCGGCGCTTGGTACCAAACAACGCGTCGTGCACGGCGCCACCCCAGGCGGTTCCGGTACCGGCCTCGGTGGCGGTGGTTGGAGGGTTGTTGACTGGGGCGGCCTTGCCTACCGGCGAGGTGCCGCTGGCAGCCTTGTCGTTGGCGCGGGCCGCCAGCATTTCAGCGGCTGATTCGCGGTTGACCGCGGTGTCGTACTTGGCGCCAACCGGCGAGCGCTGACGGATGGTGGTGCGCTCGGCATCGGTGATGGCACCGATGCGGCAGCATGGCGCGGTGACCAGCACCCGTTCCACCGGCGTGGGCACGCCGCCATGGGCCAGCGTGGAAGCCAGGGCCTCGCCGACCGCAAGCTGGGTGATGGCTTCGGTGACGTTGAGCCCGGGGTTGGCGACAAAGGTTTCCGCCGCGGCCTTGACCGCTTTCTGGTCGCGCGGCGTGAACGC
>JBDTIE010000182.1:0-3838 GCA_039936515.1 Rhodanobacter sp.
CTGGTTGGCGGCGATGCAAAGTTGCGGGTCACCGGCAGTCAGGCACAACTCGGTCAGGCTCATCGCGCCGCCGGCGTAGCGCAGGCGCGAGGGTTGCAGCAAGCGCCATGGCGGCAGGCCCTGCGGCGCCAGGTCGAGGGTGGACAAGGTGCCGTCCCAGTTCGCGTTGTCACCCATCGCGCCGCGCAAGCGCAGCGTGGCCGACAGTTGCTTGCCATGCGCGACCACGGTCAATTGATGATTGCGCTGGCTGCCTTCGGCCAACGCCGTGAGCTGGTTGAAGGTCAGGCCCTGCGTATGCACGCCGGTCGCGTGCAGGTCGATCTTGCCGGCGATCTTGCTGGTGTCGGGGATGCCGACAACCAGGCTCAGCGCCTCCACGCGTTGCCCGTGCCATGCCAGCGCAGCGCCACGCATCTGGCCGTTCACGCTGAGCGCCGGTGACTTCCCGCGAACGTTGAATTGGCCGTCCAGACGGCCACTGGCCGCGGGCAGCCAGTCGCCCAACGAGACCACCGCGAGATCCGCGCTGATGTCGTTGCTGCGGCCCGGCGTGCCGCTGATGCGCAACGTGCTGCGGCCGGAGGCCAGTTCCAGCTTGCCGTCGAGCACTTCGTCCGGCGTCAGGTGCAGCTTGCCGCTGCCGCTGACGTTGCGTGCGCGCAATCGCCCCGACAGCTTGTGCAACGCCAGTGTCACGTCCGGGCCGCCCGCGGGCAGGCTGCCGGCGCTTTCGACATCAAAATCCAGCGCCCCGGTCCAGCCGGCAAACAACTGCCCCGGATCAAACCGGGTTGCGCTCGCCTGCGCCTGCCAGGCCAGTACCGGCTGCAGGCTCAGCACGCCGCTGGCGTGCAACTCGCCCGTGGCTTGCTTGAGCGCCAGGGTGTGGACGTCGATGCGCTGCGGGCTGCCATCGAGGTTCAGCGTCAGTGCGGCGAGCTTGCCGGGAGGGCCGATGCCCACCTCGCCCTGGGCGTGGTAGCGCTGCACGCTGCCTTCGAGCGTGAGCTTGCCGTGGCTGTCCAGCGTCTGCCCGCTGAGCGCTTCGGGCAATTGCACGCCCTGCCACTGCACGGCCAGCTTGCCGTTGGGCGTCGCGCCGGCAAAGTTGACCGTGCCGCTGGCGTCGAGCTGGCCCTTGATCTGCGGCGAGGCGAGCACGAGCTGCTCGATCGCAACCTGTTTGATGTCGTCGTCGAATCGCGCACGCAACGGTTGCAGCAGCACGGCGTAGTCGTTGAGGTCGACGCGGCCGCTCAGCGAGGCGTGGTGGCGGTCGCCGGTGCCGCGCACGGCGATGCCCAGGTGCTCCAGCACGCCTGTGCCAAGCAGCGGTTGCGGGTCGAAGCGCGGCGCGTCCAGCGTGGCGCTCCAGGCGTGGTCGCCGGTTTGCGCCACGCGCACCTGCAATGCCGCGGCCATCGGCCGGCTCAAGTTGATCGCCAGCTGCGCGTGGGCGCCGTCGCTGCGCGCGACCAACGCGCCGGCGTACCAGGTGCTGCCCACTTTCCACGCGAAACTGGCATGGGTGTCGGCGTGGTAGCCGGCGTCCTGCGCCAGCGTGCCGTCGACGCTGACGAAGCCTTCGGCCGCGCGCACGTCCAGTTGCTTCAGCTCCAGCCCGGCGCTTGTCCACTTGCCGCGCAGGTCGACGCGGTCGGCGGCAAACAGCACGTCCTTGCCGCGGGTGACGTGGATGTCGCGCGCCTGCGCATGGTCGACCCACAACTGCACCGAGGGGTCGAGCGAAAATTGCATCGGGCTGGTGCGTGGCGGCGGGTTCTGCGGCAGGCTCACGGCGACGCCGTCCAGTTGCAGCTCGCGCACATGCGCCCGCCGCGACAGCAGCGGCCACGAGCGCAGCTCCAGGTGCATGCGGTCGATGCCTATGCGCGTGCCTTTGCCGTCGTCGTAGCGGATGTCGGTCAGGTCCAGCGGCCCCACCAGGCGGCCGCGTGCCTGACCCACGTGCAGCGCGCCGTCGCTCAGCGCCGAAGCCCGCGCCAGCGCAAAGTCCAGCCCCGCGCGCGTGCCCAGCACCCACCACGCCGCCGCTGCCAGCAACAGCAGCAGGACGACGACGGTGATGGCGGTGCGCTTGAACCACTTCATGTGATCAACCAGCTCCGAGTGCTGACGCGGTGAACTGAATTCCCGTTTTCGCGGGAGTGACGGCATGTCTGGAGGCCCGCCGCCTTTCCAGGGCCCTGTTCCCGGGGCTCATAGATCCGGTCCGATCACCAGATGCAGCTGCACGCCACGCGCGCGGTCGTCGCGGATGGGCGTGCCCACGTCCAGCCGGATCATCCCCACCGGCGAGCGCCAGCGCACACCAAGACCGGCGCCGATTTTGGGTCGGTAGTCGGTGCCGGTGAAGGCGTTGCCGGCGTCGACAAATGCTGCCATGCCCCAGTCGCGGCGGAAGTAGTGCTCCACCTCGGTGCTGGCCACCAGCAAATGCTCGCCACCGATGACCCGACCGGCGGCGTTGCGCGGGCCGATGGCCTGGAAGCCGTAGCCGCGCACAGAGCGGTCACCGCCGGCGAAGAAGCGCAGTTGCGGCGGCAACGCGGAAAAGTTGCTGGTCCACATGGTGCCGGCGGTGCCACGCAGGATCAGGCGGTTGCGGTCGCGGTTGCCAAAGGCATGGATCCACTTGGCGTCTGCGGTGAGCTCGCTGAAGCTGGCGTCGGACAACAGCGGGCCCGCCGTGCTGCGCGCGGCCAGCAGCAATGACCAGCCGTCGTGCACAAAATTGGGGTTGTCCGCCTGCTTGCGCGACAACGACCCTTCGGCAAACAGCAGGGTGCTGCGGCCGTGTTCGATGCCCGGCGTGCTGTCCGGCTCACGTCCGCGCTTGCCGACGGTGAAGGTGCCCGACAACGCATGCACGCCGACGGCGCGCGTCCAGCCGCGCCATTGCCGGGCCTCGTTGGCGACCAGCTCCACCGTGCGCGACTGCGAAGTCACGGTGTCCGCATCGCGGAAGTTGGCGCCGAAGTTGTAGCTGCGCTGGTTGTCGCCCGGCAGCGGGATCGAATACAGCGAGGACAGCGTCTTCAGCCTCTGCGCGGCGATCAGTTCGTTTTTCCACTTGTGTCCGCGGCGGTTGACCCAGCGCCGCTCCACGCCTGCGCGCACGCCAAAGCCGGTGTCGGTGCCGATGAACGGCCCGCCGGTGTAGATCGAGCGTTTGGCCGGTGCCAGTTCGACGCGCACATCGACTTCGCCGGCGTGCGCTTCGTCAATCTCGGGCATGACGTTGACCACGGCGAAATAGTCCGCGCCATTCAACGCCTGCTGCAGGGCCAGCAACTGGTCCTGGGAAAAATAGTCGCCGGACTTGAACGGTACGTAGCGTTGCAGGAAGCCGTCGTTGAACTGCGAGTCCTTGAAATGCACCTGTCCGTAGCGATAGCGCGTGCCGGCCTGCCACGCCAGCTTGATCACCGCGCTGTGATCGGCACGCGTGACTTCCACCCGATGGGTCACCAGCCGCGCGTCGAGAAAACCGTTGGCGGTCAGTTGCGCGCTGAGCGCGTCGCGCGCGGCATCGTAAGTGCCATGGTTGAGCGTCTGGCCTTGCAGGCGTTCGATGACCCGGCGCGCGCGACGTACCGGCGGCACGATGGCGGCGTCCTTGTCCAGCGCGATTTCCACGGCAGTGACGCGCACCGGCTCGCCAGCGCGCACGTGCAGCGTCACCAGCCAGTCATCGCCTTGCTGCTGCAGCGCGCCGGTGGTCTGCGCCTCGTAGTAGCCATACGGCTCCAGTGCGGCGCGGACCTGGTCGGGCGCGGCCTGGTACAGACGCCGCACCTGCGCGGCGCTGGCC
>JBDTIE010000183.1:0-12819 GCA_039936515.1 Rhodanobacter sp.
CGATGTCACCATTCGTCGCGTCGGTGCACGCACCGACGCACTGCAGGTGGACGACGCGCTGCTCTCGCGTCTGGCGCAGTTGCATGCGGATCTGGCTGCGCGCTTCCCCGGCCTGCGGGCGGAGTTCACCGAGTTGCTGCGCTATCCGGGCGTGCAGCAGCAGGCCGAAGTGGAGCCGGAGGCGCAAAAGGCAGCCATTGTCGACGTCCTCGACCGCGCGCTGGAAGCACTGTCAGCCACGCGCTTTCGCGAAGGCGACAAGCTGGCCGATGTGCTGCGCGACCGGCTGGACAGCATGGAGCATGTACTGCGCGACGTGCGCGGGTGGGCGCCGCAGATCCGCGCCGCGCTGCGCCGCAAGCTGGAGGCGCGTCTGGCCGATCTGAAGCAGGGCGCCGATCCGGATCGGCTGGAGCAGGAGCTGCTGCTGCAGGTCACCCGCGCCGATGTGGACGAGGAACTGGACCGGCTGGGCGCGCACATCAGCGAGACGCGGCGCGTGCTGTCGCTGCAGGAACCGGTCGGCCGCCGCCTGGACTTCCTCATGCAGGAATTCAATCGCGAGGCCAACACGCTAGGGTCCAAATCCGTAGACCAGCGCAGCACCAACGCCGCCATCGAACTGAAGGTGCTGATCGAGCAGATGCGCGAGCAGGTGCAGAACATCGAATGACGATTCCACCGACCTTCCGTGCCAAGCCTCCATTGCCGATTGTCGCGGCGCCGCGCGCCGCCTCGCGGGTACGACAGCGGGGCCTTGGCCATGTCCATGTCCACTGAAACGGGCACGCTGTTCGTGGTGGCCGCGCCTTCGGGCGCGGGAAAGTCCAGCCTGGTGGCGGCGCTGCTTGAGCGCGAGCCGCAGATCGCGCTGTCGGTGTCGCACACCACGCGGAAGGCGCGTGCGCGCGAAATCCACGGCAAGCACTATTACTTCGTGGCGCGCGACGCATTTGAGCGTGACATCGCCTCGGGCATGTTCCTGGAGCACGCCGAAGTCCATGGCAATCTGTATGGCACCTCCTGCGCGGCCGTGCAGGCGCTGCTGGCGCAAGGCCGCGACGTGCTGCTGGAGATCGACTGGCAGGGCGCCGAACAGATTCGCCGCCGCCAGGAAAGTTGCGTCAGCATCTTCATCCTGCCGCCGTCACGCGCGGAATTGGAGCGCCGCCTGCGTGGTCGCGCGTCCGACAGCGAAGAGGTGATCAAACAACGCCTGCACAACTCGCGCGGGGAGATCGCCCACGCCTGCGAGTTCGACTACATCCTGGTCAATGACGCCTTTGCCGATGCGCTGGACGATCTGCAGGCGATCGTGCGTGCCGTGCGCAAGCGCAGTGCGGTGCAGTGGCAGCGCCACGAGGCGCTGATCGCCGAGCTGCTGGCGCCAGGCGCATGAGGCGCCTGCGCGGCACCGCCGCCGTCATGCGCTACCTTGAACGCATTGCCCTTATCCGTTGTGCCGCCTGATGGAAGCTGACCGCACCCCCGCCGACGCGGTGATCCGCATTCGCGGCCTGACCAAACGGTTCGGCAGCCGCGCGGTGTTCGACAATCTGGACCTGGATATCCCGCGCGGACGCATCACCGCGATCATGGGCGCCAGCGGCACCGGCAAGACCACGCTTCTGCGACACATCACCGGACAGATGCGTGCCGACGCCGGCGAGATCCTGGTGAACGGCGACAACGTCGCCGGCCTCACGCGCGAGCAGCTGTACAAACTGCGCGAAGGGGTGGGTTACCTGTTCCAGAATTCCGCGCTGCTGACCGACTACGACGTGTTCGAGAACGTCGCCTTTCCGCTGCGCCAGCACACGCGCCTGCCGGAAGTGTTGATCCGCAACGTGGTGCTGCTCAAGCTGCAGGCGGTGGGTTTGCGCGGCGCGGCGCGGCTGATGCCCAATGAACTTTCCGGCGGCATGAAGCGGCGCGTGGCCCTGGCGCGCGCGATCGTGTTCGACCCGATGCTGATTCTCTACGACGAGCCCTTTGTCGGCCTGGACCCGGTGGCCTTGAACCAGATTCTGCTGCTGATCTCCACACTCAACCGCACGCTGGGTATCACCAGCGTGCTGGTCGCGCACGAGTGGGCGGCCGTGCGCCGCATCGCCGACCGGGTGCTGCTGCTGGCCAACGGCAAGGTGGTGGCGCAGGGCGAGCCCGACGCCATGGCCGAAGACGGGTCGCCATGGACGCGGCAGTTCTTCGGCGGTGAGGCCGACGGCCCGGTACCGTTCCAGTATCCGGCGGCCGAGTTCGCCACCGACTTGGGCTTTGCCGGAGTCCGGCGGTGAACGCGCGCCCGTCCCGTGGCAGCAATGTCGTGCTGCAGTCCCTGGCGCAGATCGGGGCCTGCGGGTTGTTCCTGCTGACCTTGCTCGGCGCCATCCCGCGCAGCTTCCGCTACTTCCGCGAGACGCTGCGCCAGCTGTGGTTTGTCGGCGCGATGAGCCTGACCATCATCATGGTCTGCGGATTGTTCGTCGGCATGGTGCTGATGCTTCAGCTCTATCACGTGCTGTCGATCTTTGGCGGCACCTCGGCCAGCGGCATGGTGGTGGCGCTGTCGGTGTACCGCGAGCTGGGTCCGGTGGTCACCGCGCTGCTGTTTGCCGGGCGTGCCGGCACCGCCATTACCGCCGAGATCGGATTGATGCGCGCCACCGACCAGATCGATGCGATGGAGATGATGGCGGTCGACCCGATCGCCTACGTCGCCACGCCGCGCTTCCTGGCCGGGGTCATCGCCATGCCGTTGCTGTGCTGCGTGTTCTGCGCGCTGGCGGTATTTGGCGGCCACCTGGTCGGCGTGACCTGGCTGGGCATCGACAACGGCACGTTCTGGTCCAACATGACCGCGGTGGTCGACCTGCGCACTGATATCGTCAACGGCGTGCTGCTGAAGAGCCTGGCCTTTGGTGCCGTGGTCACCTTGATCGCGGTCTACCAGGGCTTTGCCACCGAGGCGACCAGCGAAGGCGTCGCCTATGCCACCACGCGTACCGTGGTGGCCTCGTCCATCGCCATCCTGGCGCTGGATTTCGTTCTGACCGCCTTCCTCATGTGACCGCCGTGAGCCATCTGTCCATCACCACCCTATTCTCGAGGATCGCGCTGTGAGCCAGCCCCGCAGTTCCTACGCCATCGGCACCGGCCTGTTCATCGTGCTTGGCTTTGCCGCGCTAGCCTACCTGGCCACGCAGACCACGTCCGTAGCCAACGTGCACCGCGGCGCCAGCTATACCGTCGACGCGCATTTCGCCAACATTGGCCAGTTGAAGGAACGCGCACCGGTGAAGATTGCCGGCGTGCGCGTGGGCCAGGTGCAGTCCATCACGCTGGCACCGGGGCAGGAGGTGGCCGACGTGCGCCTGGACATTGACAAGCGCTACGACAAGATCCCGCAGGACTCGGTGGCGACCATCTTCACCAGCGGCCTGCTCGGCGACCAGTACGTCGGCATCGAGTACGGCAGCGCCAAGGCCGTGGTCGCGCCCGGCGGCACGCTGGCGCGCACCAAGCCCGCGCAGCAACTGGAGGAGATGCTGGGCAAGTTCTTCGGCGCCGGCGGCGTGGCCGACAACCTCGGCGGCAGCTATCTGGTGACCGCGCGCTTCACCAATATCGGTGCGCTGTCGCCCGGGGCGCCAGTGAAGATGGCCGGCGTGCCTATCGGCAGCGTGCAATCGGTTGTCGCTGACCCGCAAAAGCTCGACGCCAAGGTGACGCTGTCCATCGACAAGCGTTACAACGCCATTCCCGACGATTCGGCCGCAGCGGTGTTCACCAGCGGTTTGATCGGCACCCAGTATGTTGCGATCCAGCCCGGCGGCTCGCCCGATGCGCTCAAGGACGGTGACGAGATGATCCTCACGCAGTCGGCGATGCAGCTGGAGGATCTCATCGGCAAGTTCCTGGTCAGCGGTTCACCCGCCGACAAGAAACCTGCCGACGCCGACAAGTCACCTGATGCTTCCGCCGGCAAACCCTGACCGGCCCATCGCAAGAGGATTCCCCATGTTCCGCTCATTGCTCCTGGCCTTGGCCGTGGTAACCGCTGGCGCGTTGTCCAGTCCGTTGCAAGCGCAGGCCGCACCCGCAGCGGGGACCCAACAGACGCCGGCGCAGGTGGTGCAGACCATCGCCGACCAGTTGGCCAGCGCCATCGACGGCCATCGCGACGAACTCAAGCACGACCAGGAAAAGCTCATCAGCGTCATCGATGACGTGTTCCTGCCGCATTTCGACATCGACTACGCCTCGATCCTGGTGCTCGGCCAGCATGCACGTGAAGCCTCCCCGGCCCAACGCGAGCGTTTCGCCCGGGCGTTCTACAACTCCATCACCCACCGCTATGCCGAGGGCCTGCTCAACTACACCCGTGGCAGCGTCAAGGTGTTGCCGTTCAAGGGCGACCTCAATGACAAGCGCACCGTGGTGCGCACGCAGGTGGTACTGGACGACGGCAAGCTGGTCTCGATCGACTACGCCTTCCGCAAGAGCCGCAGCGGTGACTGGAAGGCCTACGACGTGATCATCGAGGGCATTTCCTACATCACCAACTACCGTAACCAGGTCGACGCCGAAATCCGCAAGGTCGGCATCGACCAGTTGATCAGGAACCTGGAAACCCAGGGTGCGCAGGCGTTGAAGGTGATGGACGAGGACGGCAAGGCCATCAAGTGAGTGCGATTGCTGCCACCTTGCGTCTGGACGGTGATGTCGCCGGCACGCTCGCCGTGCATGGCGAACTGGGCTTTGCCACCGCCGCGCTGGCACTTGAGGGCATGCGCTCTGCGATGGCTACTGGTGCATTGCGCACGCTGGATCTGTCCGGCGTGACCCATGGTGACAGCGCCGGACTGGCGTGCCTGTTGGCGGTCATGGCCGATGCCGCGCGCTCCGGGCAGGCCCTGCAACTGCTCGGCCTGCCCGAACACCTCGGTGTATTGGCGCAGGTATGTGGGGCCGGGCCACTACTGGCGACACCGACTGCCGCTTGACCGGCGTTGCCAGGTCGGGACGTCACGCGCGCCAGAAGAGGTGGCGCGTCTCGTGGCTGTCCGCCACGCGCCGCAGTTGTTCAGTGCTTCTGCGTTGCCTGTGGATGCTGTTTTTCCCACTGATGCTGCTGATCCAGCAATTCTTCCGGATCAAACGAATCGTCGTCCAGCCCCTGCATCTGCTGGATCAGGGCGTTCGGTGGGTTGCCGTCGTAGATCTGGTACAGCCGCCGCTGGCGATAGGCATCGCGCACGAACACGTACGGGTCGTACGCTGATTGCAGGAAACTTTCCGCGTCGATTGCGCGCGAACGCATCGTTACCAAGTACATCGCCTGCGGCACGAACTCCAGGCCGTGATAGGAATGCGTGTCGGCGTAGATGCTCAGTGGGTCGAAGAAATAGCTGTCCACGGGCAGGCGCCACACGTCGCGCACCGTGTTCGGCCCGACCAGCGGCAGCACCAGATAATCACCCTCCGGCACGCCCCAGCGCGCCAGGGTCACGCCGAAGTCGTTATCTTCCAACGGCAGGCCTAGCTGGCTGGCGGGATCGAAGAAGCCACCCACGCCGAGCGTGAGGTTGACCAGGAACCGTCCGGTGTTTTTCAGCGCGTGGCCCGGTCGCGCCTGCAACAGGTCGTTGGCCACCGTGATCGGCATGCGGATATTGGTGAAGAAGTCGCTGACGGAGCGGCGAACCGGCGGGTTGGTCAGCTTGCGGTAACCCAGCGCGGCCGGGCGGATCACCGCCTCGTCCACTCCTGCGTTGAATCGGTAGACCTGACGGTTGTACTTCTCCAGCGGGTCATCGGTACGCGGCTTGGCGATGGTGCAGCCAGCCAGAAACGCCACGATGGCAATCAGCAGCCAGCGCCGGGCCGGCATGGTGTGGAACGAACGGGGCATGATGGGTTCGCCGAGGAAACGAAGAGTATAAGTGTACTTTCGGGTATTGTATTGCACGGAGCCTTGGGTGGATTCCCTGGCCAACGCATGTGCAGCCGGCCATCATACGCGGGCGCGCATTGCCAGCAAAGCACCCTGGCTCTACACTGTTGGCCTGTTTAAGTCATTTATTCCCTGAGGATTTCGCATGGCACGCATCACCGTGGAGGACTGCCTCGAAGTGGTCGACAACCGCTTTGAACTGGTATTGATGGCGACCAAGCGCGCGCGTCAGTTGGAAAAGGGCGCCGAGCCGGCGGTCAACGCCGGGCATGACAAGCCCACCGTGGTTGCGCTGCGTGAAATTGCCGAGCGGCGCATCGATCAGGCCACCATCGACCAGATCGACAAGGCCGAGCGCGAGCGCGCCGAGCGCGAAGCACTGGAGTGGGCTGCCGCCGAGGTGGACGACGACCTGTCCAAGGTCGGCGACGACTGATGCATGGTGGCGGCTGTCGATCGCGCGTGCCCGGGCGCGGTCCCACCGCCAGATCGTCGACACGGCCACGGCGTCATGCAGTGCCGGCCTTGACCGCTTCCACGCAACTGAACAACCGTGCGCCGCCCACGCGCTGCGCACCTCGCATCTGAGAAGATGCAAGCTTGAATACGGCCGCGCATCCTGCTTCTGTCGATCTGTCCAGCCTGCCGCAGTGGGCGGTAGAGCTGCGCGACTCGGTGGCGTATCTGCCGCCCGAACAGGTGCAGCGTGTGATGCATGCGTACGGCGTCGGCGCGCAGGCGCACGCTGGCCAGGAACGCAAGAGCGGCGAGCCGTACATCACCCATCCGGTGGCCGTTGCGCGCGTGCTGGCCGAGCTGGGGATGGACGCCGAAACCATCATCGCCGCGCTGTTGCACGACACGCTCGAAGACACCGCGCTGACCCGTGAGGTGCTCGCCGCCGAGTTTGGCGAGGTGGTCGCCGACCTGGTTGACGGCGTCACCAAGCTGGACAAGATGCGCTTCGGCTCGCGCCAGGAGGCCGATGCGGAGAGCTTCCGCAAGATGCTGCTGGCGATGGCGCGCGACATCCGCGTCATCCTCATCAAGCTGGCCGATCGCCTGCACAACATGCGCACGCTCGCCTCCAAGGACCTGTCCTCGCGTCGGCGCATTGCGCGCGAGACATTGGAAATCTTTGCGCCCATCGCGCAGCGCCTGGGCATGAACAAGTTCAAGGCCGAGTTGCAGGACCTGGGCTTCCGCACGCTGTATCCGGATCGCTACCGCGTCATCCGCGAACGTATCCGCGCCGCGTTGGGCAACCGCCGCGAGGCCATGGGCCGCATCGAAACCGCGCTGACCGAGCGCTTGGCCGTCGACCATCTGCAGAGCCGCGTGGTGGGACGCATCAAATCGCCGTGGAGCATCTATTCGAAGATGCGCAGCGAGCACAAGAGTTTTGCGCAGTTGATGGATGTGTACGGCTTCCGCGTGGTGGTCGACAGTGCGGTGAACTGCTATGTCGCGCTTGGCGTGGTGCACGCCTTGTACAAGCCGGTGGATCGGCGTTTCAAGGATTTCATCGCCATCCCCAAGGCCAATGGCTACCAGTCACTGCATACGGTGCTGTTGGGTCCGTTCGGTGCGCCGATCGAGGTGCAGATACGCACCGCGGAGATGGACTCCGTCGCCGAGAGCGGTATCGCCGCACACTGGGCGTACAAGACTGACAGCGGACCGGCCAACAGCGCACAGGCGCGCGCCCGCGAGTGGCTGGCGTCGCTGGTGGACAGCCAGGTCAACACCACCTCCTCGGCGGAGTTCATCGAAAACGTCAAGATCGACCTGTTCCCCGACGAGGTCTACGTCTTTACTCCGCACGGCGACATCCTGTCGTTGCCGCGCAACGCCACGGCGCTGGATTTTGCCTACGCGGTGCATACCGATGTTGGTGACCACGCCGTCGCCGCCCGCGTGGACCGCAAGCTGCTGCCTCTGCGCACGCGCCTGGAGTCCGGGCAGCTGGTGGAGATCATCACCGCGCCATCGGCCGTACCCAACCCGGCGTGGCTGGAGATGGTCGTCACCGGCAAGGCACGCACCGCGATCCGTCAGCATCTGAAACATCTGCAGCACGAGGATGCGGTGGACTTCGGTCATCGCATGCTCGATCGCGCGCTGGACGCGCTTGGCTACAGCCTGGATGGCATCGCGCCGGCGGTTCTGGACCGGTTCCTGGACAGCGTCAAGCTCAAGCGCCTGGAGGAACTGCTCTCGGACATCGCGCTGGGCAATCGCATGCCAGACCTGGTCGCCGCCAAGCTGCTGCGCTCGCGCGGCACGCAACCGGGCGAGACCCCGCAGGCGCCGCACGCAGACGAAAACATCCGCATCACAGGTGCCGAGCGCGGCGTGCTCAGTTTCGCCAACTGCTGCCACCCGCTGCCCGGTGATGCCATCGTGGGCTACCTGTCGCAAGGCAAGGGCATTGTCGTGCATCGCGAGGAATGTCCCAACGTGCTGGAGCTGAGCAAGGCGTCCGAACGCCGCGTCGGCATTGAATGGGCGCGCGAAGTGCAGGGCGACTATCGCGCTGAACTGCGCATCGAGGTGGCCAATCACGCCGGCGTGCTGGCCACTGTCGCCGCCGCTATCGCCGCCGCCGATTCCAACATTGAAAATGTGGAATACGTCGAGCGCGACGCCGCGGCCGCCACCTTGCTGTTCGCGATGGAAGTAAAAAATCGCAAGCACCTGGCCGACGTGATACGTCGCGTCCGCCGCACTGGCGTGGTCAGCGGGGTGTATCGGTATCCGTTGTGATGAGCCGGGAATAGGGAATAGGGAATAGGGAATAGGGAATAGGGAATAGGGAATAAGTTGCGTCCGACCGGCCCTGCGAATCGAACTTAGGGCGGGCACTGCCCGCCGGCTTTTCGTTCGCCACGCGTGGGGGGCGGGCGGTGCCAACCTACGTGGTGGGGCGTGCGGGTTATCATCGACGGCCGAGTCGGCAGACACCTCAGCTCTTCCGCTTTCCTATTCCCTTACCCCCATTCCCTACACGCAAGGAACCCCCCATGTCCCTCGACATCATTGCTACTGACCAGGCACCGGCGGCGATCGGCCCGTATTCGCAGGCTGTGCGCGCCGGCAACACCGTGTATTTTTCCGGTCAGATCCCGCTCGATCCAGCCACCGGCGCGGTAGTGGACGGCGACATCAGTGCGCAGACGCGGCGCGTGTTCGACAACCTGACCGCAGTGGCCAACGCTGCCGGCGGATCGCTGGCGAAGATCGTGCGCGTGGGTATCTATGTCACTGACCTGGCCAATTTCGCTGTGGTCAACGCGGTGATGGCCGAGTACTTCAAGCAGCCATATCCGGCGCGCTCCACCATCGAGGTTTCGGCGTTGCCCAAGGCCGTGCAAGTGGAAATCGACGCCATCATGGTCGTGGACTAGACAGCACCTGCGGCCGGACCTGACGCCCGCGCGCAGCACGTACCGACAAGCGGCCGGCTGACGTCCGCTACGCTTGGGAGATGAGCGCGCGCGCCACCACCACCGTTACCAATGCCGACCATCCGGGCCTGGCGT
The DNA here is from genome assembly GCA_039936515.1 of Rhodanobacter sp. Taxonomy (GTDB): domain Bacteria; phylum Pseudomonadota; class Gammaproteobacteria; order Xanthomonadales; family Rhodanobacteraceae; genus Rhodanobacter. Next base: position 9,499 of record JBDTIE010000183.1, read on the forward strand.
CGGTTACCTCCTTGTCGGGCGTGGGGCCATCGTTGGCCGCTGCGCTGGCGCGGCTGGGGCTGGAGCGTGTGCAAGACCTGTGGTTCCACCTGCCATTGCGTTACGAGGACAAGACCCGCATCACGGCGCTGGCTGACCTGCGTCCCGGTGAACGCGCGCAGGTGGTCGGGGAGGTCGAGGCGGTGGATCGCGGGTTTCGCTATCGGCCGCAGCTACGCGTGGCCCTTGGCGACGGCGGGCAGACGCTGGTGCTGCGTTTCTTCCATTTCAATCGTGCCCAGGCCGAGCAGTTGCGGCCGGGTGTGCGCTTGCTGTGCTACGGCGAGGTCCGTCACGGCACGCAGGGTCTGGAGATGGTGCACCCGCAATACCAGCGGGTCGATGCCGATGTGCTGCCCGGGGTAAGCGACACCCTGAGTGCGGTGTATCCAACCACCGAGGGTCTGGGCCAGAAGCGCCTGGGCACGGTGATCGCCAAGGCGCTTGCGTTGTTGCCGTCGGCCGCGCAACTGGAACTGATTCCACCGGCGCTTTGCGCCGACCATGGGCTGACATCGCTGCGCGAGGCCCTGCTCTACGTGCACCATCCGCCTCCGGACGCGGACCTGGGGCAACTCGTGCTTGGTCACCATCCCGCGCAACAGCGGCTGGCTTTCGAGGAGTTGTTGGCCCGGCACCTCAGCCTGCGGCGCATGCGCGAGGCGGTGCGCCGTCGCCGCGCGCCGATCCTGGGTGGCGATGGCGCGCTGCGTCGGCGCCTGCTCACGGACATTGGCTTCGTGTTGACCACGGCGCAGCAGCGCGTGGGCGAGGAGGTCGCGCGCGACCTGCGTTGTGCACAGCCGATGCTGCGCCTGGTGCAGGGCGACGTCGGCTCGGGCAAGACCGTCATCGCGGCGCTGGCGGCATTGGCGGCGGTGGAGTCCGGCTATCAGGTCGCCTTGATGGCGCCGACCGAATTGCTGGCCGAGCAGCATCTGCGCAACTTCCGGCATTGGCTGCAACCACTCGGGATCGAGGTGGAATGGCTTGCCGGCAAGCTGCAGGGCAAGGCCCGCGAGCGGGCACTGCAACGCGTGGCGGCCGGTGCGGCGGTCACCATCGGCACCAACGCACTGATGCAAGAAGGCGTGACGTTTGCGCGGCTGGGCCTGGTCATCGTCGACGAACAGCACCGCTTCGGCGTGCAGCAGCGTCTGGGCCTGCGTGACAAGGGTGAGGACGGGCTGCAGGTGCCGCACCAGCTGGTGCTCACCGCCACACCCATCCCGCGCACACTGGCGATGAGCGCCTACGCCGATCTGGACGTGTCGTGCATCGACGAACTGCCTCCCGGACGCACGCCGGTGCAGACCATCGCCATATCCAATGCGCGGCGCGCTGAAGTGCTTGAGCGCATCCGCGTTGCCTGTGCCGCGGGACGGCAGACGTACTGGGTGTGCACCTTGATCGAGGAGTCCGAGCAACTGCGGGCACAGGCCGCGGAGGTTGCGCACGCCGAACTGACTGTCGCGCTGGCCGGTTTCCAGGTCGGACTGATCCACGGACGCATGAAGGCAAGGGACAAGCAGGCGGCAATGGACGCATTCAAGCTCGGCGATGTGGCCGTGCTGGTGGCCACCACGGTCATCGAGGTCGGCGTGGATGTGCCCAACGCCAGCCTCATGGTGATCGAGAACAGCGAGCGCCTGGGCCTGGCGCAACTGCATCAATTGCGCGGGCGCGTGGGACGCGGCGCCACCGCGTCCAACTGCGTGCTCCTGTACCAGCCGCCGCTGGGTCAGCTTGCGCGCGAGCGCCTGCAAGTGATGCGCGAGACCACCGACGGCTTCCGCATCGCCGAAAAGGACCTGCAACTGCGCGGCCCGGGCGAAGTCCTGGGCACGCGCCAGACCGGCCAGCTGGAACTGCGCATCGCCGATCTTGCCCGCGATGCGCACCTGCTGGACGCGGTACAGCAAGTGGGCGAGTACATGTTGGCCAACGCCCCGCTGCAGACCGGCCAGCTTATCGAGCGTTGGCTGGGCGCGGTGGTGCGTTACGCCAATGCATGAACGACGGCGCCGGGGACGACAGCGATCACGCATCGCTTAAACTGTCCCGCCCACTTGAACCTCAGCCATGGCCCGACCGCAACTGCTCATTGATACCGACCCGGGCGTGGATGACGCGCTGGCCATCCTGATGGCGCACGCGCATGCGGATATCGCCGGACTGTGCATCGCCGCTGGCAATGTCGGACTGGCGCATACCGTGCGCAATGCGCGCGTGCTGGCTGACCTGCTTGGCATGCAGGTGCCGATCTTCGCCGGCTGCGACGCGCCGCTGGTGCGCGCCGCCGATGAGGACGCGGCCTTCGTGCATGGCCGGGACGGCTTCGGTGACATCGGTTTTCCCGAGCCGCGCGCAGCGCTGTCAGACGAACATGCCGCGCTGGCGCTGTTGCGCCTGACCCGCGAGCGCGCGCATGAGCTGACCGTGGTGGCGCTGGCGCCGCTGACCAATATCGCGCTGGCGGTGCGCCTGGATCCGACCTTCCCCGCACGCGTGCCACGGCTGGTGGTGATGGGCGGGGCAGTGACCGGGCGCGGCAACACCTCGCGCGTACCGGCCGAGTTCAACATCGGTTTCGACCCGGAGGCGGCGCATGTCGTGTTTTCCGCTTTCCCTGACGTCCAAGTCGTCGATTGGGAGGCCTCCATGCGCCATGCGTTCGACCCCACGACATTCGATGGCTGGCTGGCCCGAGGCGATGAGCGTGCCGCGTTCCTGGCGCAGATTTCCGGCACCTCGCGCCTGTACAGCCTTGAACGTGCGCGCCGCGGCGTGATTGCAGCCGACGCGTTGGCCATGGCCGTGGCCCTGGACCCCGGCATCGTCACGCGCAGCGAGCGTCACGCGCTGGCAGTGGAACTGGATGGCATGCTGACGCGCGGTGCCACCGTGGTTGACTGGGCGGACCGCCGCGGCGCACCGGCGCAGGCGGACATCGTGCTGGAGGTCGAAAACGCGCGTCTCGGCGCCATGGTGCAGGGTGCGCTGGGGGTTGAAAGTTGATGGCAGCTGGCGCGCAACTTGCGGTAGTGGTCGATTCGCCACTACAATGCCGCTCTTTTCACCGCCGCTTTAGAGCCAGCCATGAAGCCTGATATTCATCCCAGTTACAAACCGGTGGTGTTCCAGGACCTGTCGTCCGACTTCTCGTTCCTGACCAAGTCGACCATGTCCAGTGGAGAAACCGTCAAGTGGGCCGATGGCAACGAGTATCCCCTGATCAAGGTGGATATCTCCAGCCATTCGCATCCGTTTTATACCGGCAAG
>JBDTIE010000184.1:0-11903 GCA_039936515.1 Rhodanobacter sp.
CGTCGGCTGGCGGTTTCGCGATGCGGGCGCGCCCAGCCCGTTCCGCTTCGACAATGGGCGCCGGCGCACGCGCGGTACGCTGCCACCCAGCCCGATGGACGAGGCGGCGGTGATGGGTACCGGCCGCGCCTGGTCGGACGGTCGCCCGCCGCTGGACTGCGCACGCACGCCGATGGACGCGCGCTGCCACTGAGCAAGCCGTCCTCGCGCGGCGCGGATTGCGTCACCGGTCAACGCCAGCGCGTGATTGTTCGCCATCGGTTTTCGCCATGCGCCGGCCGCTGATTTCCCTGCAGGTGCGTCTGAGCCTGCTGCTGACGCTGGCTGGCATCGCTGGCGCGCTGGTGTACGCCGGCGTCACCCGTTGGCCGTTGCCGCAAGTGCTTGCCTGGATGCGCGTGGATCTTGGCATGGCGTGGCATGCACCGGTGGGCTTCTATGCGGGCGTGGGGGTCAGCGTCATCGTCCTGGTGCCCCTGGCCTTGTGGTTGGCACATGCGGCGATGGCTCCGGTCAACCGGCTGTTGCGCGCACTGGAAGGGGCGGTGGCCAGTTATCGCGATGGTGACTTCAGCCTGTCCATCGCCATCGACCGGCGCGATGAACTGGGGCGGTTGATCGCCATGCACAACGCGCTGGGGCAAACCCTGCGTGAGCAACGTCAGCACCTGATACAGCGCGAGCTGCTGCTGGATACGGTGGTGCAGAACACACCGGTGGCGCTGGTGTTGACCGACGCGACCGGGCGCATTGCCTACGCCAACATTGCTGCGCGGCACCTGTTCAACGAAGGTCGCAGCCTGCATGGGCTGGATTTCGGCACGCTGCTGGCCGACGCACCGCATGCGCTGCGCGAAGCCGTGGACAGCGGCGAGGACGCGTTGTTCAGTGTGGACATGGATGGTAGCGAGGAGACCTTTCACCTCTCCCAGCGTGCGTTCCGGCTGCAGGGTCGGGCGCACAGGCTGCGCCTGTTTCGACGCATGACGCGCGAGTTATCGCGGCAGGAGGTGTCGATATGGAAGCGGGTGATCCGCGTGATCAGCCACGAGTTGAACAACTCGCTGGCACCGATTTCGTCGCTGGCGCATTCCGGCGCCGAGTTGGCGCGACGCGGGGACATGGCGCGGTTGCCCGGAGTGTTCTCCACCATCGGTGAGCGCGCGCAGCACCTGCATGCGTTCATAGCCGGCTATGCCAGTTTTGCCAAGCTGCCCACACCGCGGCTGGCACCCGTGGCGTGGGCACCGTTTCTGGCCGGACTGGCATTGCATTGCCGCTACCGCATGGAAGCCGATGCGCCGCTGGAAACAGCGTCCTTCGACGCCGCGCAGGTGGAGCAGGTGTTGATCAACCTGATCAAGAACGCGCACGAGTCTGGCAGCCCAGCCGACGCGGTGACCCTGTCCATCACGCAGACGCGGCGCGAACTGCGTGTTGACGTGGCCGACCGCGGCCCGGGCATGACCGACACGGTGCTGGCGCAGGCGTTGCTGCCGTTCTATTCGACCAAGCGCTCCGGTACCGGGCTGGGCCTGGCGCTGGCTCGCGAGATCACCGAAGCGCACGGCGGGCGCGTGCTGCTGGCCAATCGCGATGGCGGCGGTCTGCGCGTCAGCCTGCGCCTGCCGCAGTCACCTTCGCGGCCAGGCACCGGTGGCGACGCGGCGCGGTAGATGCGTCCGCGTCAGGCGTGTTGCACGGTTGCCGCTGGCGCGGCACGCAAACCTCGCGCGGAGTGATCACAGCCGGGCGCAGCGCGTTGCCAACATCCAGCTGACCGGTGTCGGCTCGCCTATACTCCGGGCTTGATCAGGGGCCTTGGGGCAAAACATGGGACAGATTCTTGCGTTGGTCATCGTGCTGGTGGTTGTCATCGGCATCATCAAGCTGGTGCGCATCGTGCCGCAAGGTTACGAATGGACGGTGGAGACGTTTGGCAAGTACACCACCACGCTCAGCCCGGGGCTGCATTTCCTGATTCCGATCTATCAGGCGGTCGGGCGCAAGATCAACATGATGGAACAGGTGCTGGACGTGCCCAGCCAGGACGTCATCACCAAGGACAACGCGGTGGTTCGCGTCGATGGTGTGGTGTTCTACCAAGTGCTGGATGCGTCCAAGGCCGCTTACGAGGTGGCCGATTTGGAAGGTGCCACGCTGGCGCTGATCATGACCAATATCCGTACCGTGCTGGGCTCGATGGACCTGGATGAAAGCCTGAGCCAGCGTGATGCGATCAACGCCAAGCTGCTGACGGTGATCGACCAGGCCACGCATCCGTGGGGCGTCAAGGTCAACCGCATCGAGATCAAGGACATCAGCCCCCCCAAGGACCTGGTCGATGCAATGGCGCGGCAGATGAAAGCCGAGCGCGAGAAGCGTGCCAACATCCTGGATGCCGAAGGTTATCGGCAGGCCGCCATCCTCAAGGCCGAGGGTGAAAAGCAGTCGGTGATTCTCGCCGCCGAGGGCGAAAAGGAAGCAGCCTTCCGCACCGCCGAGGCGCGCGAGCGTTCCGCCGAGGCCGAAGCCAAGGCGACCACGATGGTGTCCAACGCCATTGCCAGCGGCAACGTCAACGCACTCAATTACTTTGTCGCAAACAATTATGTCGACGCGTTGAAAGAGATGGCCAAATCGCCAAACCAGAAAATGCTGCTGCTGCCGATCGAGGCCACGGGCATTCTCGGCTCGCTGGCGGGCATCGCCGAACTGGCCAAGGAGTCGCTGGTCCAGCAAAAGCCATTGGCACCCGCCGTTCTGCAGCCGCCGCTGCGCTGAGGACGACGCCATGTGGCCTATCGCGACCTATTACCTGTGGTGGATCGTGGCCTTGTTGCTGATTGCCGGCGAAGTGATGGCCCCCGGTTATTTCATGCTGTGGATTGGCCTGGCCGCGGCGGCAATGGGTATCGTGTTGTGGCTGGTGCCGACGCTGGGCGCACTGGGCCAGGCGGTGTTGTTCGGCTTGCTGGCCATCGCCTTCTGTGTCGGCTACGCGCGTTGGCTGCGGCCGCACCTGGAGCGTCGCGCGCCGCGTGATGAGCGCCTGAACCGACGCGGCGAGCAGATGATCGGCCAGCGCTACGAACTGGTCGAGCCCATCATCAACGGCCGCGGCAAGGTGCGCGTGGGCGACGGCCAGTGGCTGGTGACCGGGCCTGACCTGCCGCTGGGCACGACGGTGGAAGTGTTGGCGGTGGACGGCAATACCCTGCAGGTGCGCCCCAGCGCATGAGCGCTGTGCAAGCCACCGGCGGCGCGTCACTCGCCGCCGCGACGTTGACCACGCGCATCGCGTTTCTGCTGGAGCTGGCGCGGCGGCTGCATCAGTACGGCACCACCTCGCCGCGCCTGGAAATGGCCATCAACGGCGCCGCGCAGCGGCTGGGCCTGGTCGCCGATGTGTGGTCCAGCCCGACTGCCATCATCATTTCCTTCGCCGAGGCAGGGCAGGGCGAGGAGGGCATCGCGCAAAGCACCCAAGTCATGCGCCTGACGCCCGGCGACGTCAACCTGGCGCGCCTGTGCGAGGCCGACGCGATCGCCGACCGCGTGATTGCCGGTGAGATGGAACTGCGCGAAGGCTTCCGGCGCCTGCGTGCGCTGGGCATGCCCGATACCCGTCGCGAGCAGGCTGGCACCATCGCCAGCTTCGGCCTGTCCGCTGCCAGCATCGCCGCGCTGTTCCTGCACAGCGCGTGGGTTGACCTGGTCGTGGCCGGGGTGATCGGCCTGCTCATTGGCTGGGTCACCGTGGCTGCCGCCAGTCGGCCGCGGCTGGCGGTGGCCAGCGATCTCATTTGCGCGCTGTTGGCGACCACGGTGGCCACCGTGGTCAGCGCCTTCGTGGTGCCGCTGGCGATCAAGTCGGTGGTGCTGTCCAGCCTGATCATCCTGATCCCGGGCATGTCGCTCACCACGGCCGTGCGCGAAATCGCCAGCCAACACCTGGTGTCGGGTGTGGCGCGCATGGGCGGGGCGATGTCGACCTTGCTCAAACTGGTGTTCGGTACGGCGGCTGCGTCGCAACTGTGCGCCGCAGTGGGAATCCACGCACGCGACTACGCACTGGCGCCGCTGCCGGGGTGGGCTGATTACCCGGCGCTGCTGGTGGGGGCGATCGCGTTCGCCATTCTGTTCCGCGCTGCGCGGCGCGACTGGCCGGTGGTGATTGGCGCGGTCATCGTGGGCTATCTCACCACGCGTTGGGGCGGGCTCATTGCCGGTTCGCTGCCGGCCGCGCCAGTGGGTGTGTTCCTGAGCGCATTGCTGCTGGGTGCGCTGTCCAATCTCTATGCGCGATTCGCGCACCGACCCGGCGCGGTGATCCGCGAGCCGGGCATCCTGCTGCTGGTGCCAGGCAGCGTCGGCTTTCGCAGCATGTCGCTCCTGCTCGAGCGTGATACCCCGGTGGGCATGGATACCGCGCTGCTGCTGGTCACGTTGCTGGTGTGCATCCTCGCCGGGCTGATGTTTGGCGACCTGCTGGTGAACTCGCGCCGTTCGCTGTGAGCTGGCCTGGTTTGTGCTGGCGACGTTTCGCAGTGAAATATACCGCGACCGCACATTACCGGCTGCATCGGCAAATCGTGCATGAAGCGCAGTTGCGCACAAGGTATCCAGTTGCGTCGTTTGCATGGCGCCAATGAAAATGCCGGCACAAGGCCGGCATTTTCCCAATACCTGATGCTGGCGATCAAATCGCCAGATCCTTTTCCTTCTTGCCGGCTTTCAACGCATCGTTAAACCAGCGTGGACGCTTGCCACGGCCTGACCAGGTGGCAGTCGGATCAGCTGGATTGCGGTACTTCGGCGGCACCGGGGTGCCGGTGCGCTTGCCCTTGCCGCGGGCGTGGCCAAAGATATCTTCGAACGTATAACCTTCGCTCTTGATCAGGTTGTGCACCTTCTCGCGCAGCTTGACGACTTTTTCCTTGCGCAGTTCCGTCTGCCGCACCTGAGCCTTGCTGATCAGGTCATTGAGTTGGGTGTGATTGAGAGCTTTCAGATCGACGGCCATGCTGGACTCCGGTTGGGTCGTTTAAACGTCACTTATTGCACAGGTAAGTAATGGCGCTTTCAACGCGCCAGCTTGACGGCAACATGCTGATTCTCACTCATTCACACTTTCATTGTAAAGCGTGGCTTGAGTCCAGCAGGGTAAAAAGCTCGTCCTGACTGACCACGCGGCTTTCGCTTTCATTGCGTGCGCGATATTCCAGTGTGCCGGCGGCCACGCCGCGTTCACTGACCACGACGCGGTGTGGAATGCCAATCAACTCCATGTCCGCAAACATTGCACCCGGACGCAAACCGCGATCATCCAGCACCGCATCCACGCCGTGCGCCAGCAGTGCCTGATACAGCGCTTCTGCAGTTTGTGCCACTTCCGGCACATGCCGTGAATTGATCACGCAAACGACAACGCTCCACGGTGCCATGCCCGTCGGCCAGGCAATGCCCGCACTGTCATGGCATTGCTCGATCGCCGCCGCGACGATGCGGCTGACACCAATGCCATAGCAGCCCATGGTCAGCACCTGGCTCTTGCCCTGGTCGTCGAGTACCACCGCACCCAATGCCTCGGCGTATTTCTGCCCGAGCTGGAATATATGTCCCACTTCAATGCCGCGCGCGATATGCAGCACGCCGTTGCCGTCGGGTGCGCGGTCGCCATCAACCACGTCGCGCAGGTCGGCAATGCGTGTGATGCTTGCATCACGTTGCCAGTTGGCGCCCGTGTAGTGCTGGCCGTTGGCATTGGCTCCGCAGACGAAATCGGCAATGACCGCGGCATCGCGATCGACGATGACCGGAACGTCCGCACGCAGTCCTACAGGCCCGAGAAAGCCTGGCGCACTGCCGGAGGCGGCGAGTATTTCCTCTTCGCTGGCCATGACCAGTTCATCGGGCAATTCTTCGAGCTTGCTGGCCTTTACGGCATTCAGGCTGTGGTCGCCGCGCAGACACAGCGCAACCACGCCATCGCGCCCGCGTACCAACAGGGTCTTGATGCATTGGTTTGGCGCGATGTCGAGGAATTGCGCCACATCCTCAATGGTTTTCTTGTGTGGTGTGTCGACCACCTGCAATGGCGCCGAAGGCCCGGGACGCTGCGTCGTTGGCGCCTGCGCCTCGGCCTTTTCGATATTGGCGGCATAATCCGAAGCATCGGAGAAGGCGATGGCATCCTCGCCCGAATCGGCCAGCACCTGGAATTCGTGGCTGGCGTTGCCACCGATGGCGCCGGTATCGGCCTGCACCGCGCGAAACTTCAGACCCAGTCGGCTGAACACGCAGGTATATGCCGCGTACATCACCGTATAGGTTTCGGCCAGCGACTCGGCCGACAGGTGGAAAGAATAAGCGTCCTTCATCAGGAATTCGCGTGCACGCATCACCCCGAATCGCGGGCGGATCTCGTCGCGGAACTTGGTCTGGATCTGGTAAAAAGTGACTGGTAACTGCTTGTAGCTCTTGAGCTCGTTGCGCGCGAAATCGGTAATGACTTCCTCGTGCGTCGGGCCAAAGCAAAACTCCTGACCCTTGCGGTCGGTGATCTTGAGCAGCTGGCCACCGAAGCGTTCCCACCGTCCGGTTTCATCCCACAATTCGCGCGGTTGCACGGCCGGCATCAGCATTTCAATGGCGCCGGCGCGATCCATCTCCTCGCGCACCACGGTCTCCACCTTGCGCAATACCCGCAGTCCCAGCGGCGACCAGGTGTAAAGCCCGGACGCCAGCTTGCGGATCATTCCGGCACGCAACATCAGACGGTGACTGGCAATTTCCGCGTCAGCGGGCACTTCCTTGACAGTGGCCAGGTGGAATTGGCTCAGACGCATGCGTTTGGTATCCGGAGACGGGAAATGCCCATTGTACTGGCGTGGGTGACCCGGGACGGAGTCGCCGCTCAAGCGCCGGCACGCGGCGCATTGCTCTCAGGCCGCTCGCGCGCCGCCGGTATCTTGCGCTTGGCCGAGCACTCGCCCGCCGCGCGGGCAGCAGCCAATCAGTGGCTTTGGCAATACTGCAGGTATTGGCCTTGTGCGGAGGCCATTTGCGCCTGGCGCTGACTGTCGTCCAGCGCCACCGGCTTGCCATCCTTCTGCATGACCACGGGCTCACTGCCGCGCAAGGCATCCAGGTTGGTCTTGAGCGATGCGCACAACACGGCGCGGTTTTCCGGGGTGTCGGCCACCGGCTTGGCGGGCGCGACCGGGGGGGTGCCGGCCGCGGTCTTGTCCGCGTCGGTCGCCGCCGGAGCAGGCGCCGCGATGGCCTCGGCATTGCCGCTGGTCTTGATCTGCTTGTAGTTGGTTCCGGAGCTTGGCGGCGTCTCGGAATAATGCACGGTGCCGCCGGCATCGGTCCATTTGTAGACCTGTGCGAAGGCGACCGGGGCCAGCAACAAAAGCACCACCACGAGAAGCGAGCGCTGCATGGAAGATCTCCGACGTCGGCACCAATGAAGTTGCATTAGTAAGCACCCCGGTGCACCCAGACTCAAGCGGTCGATGGTCTACACTTTGCGCATTAGATCACGGATAGCTTCATGAGCGACTCAGCGCCGGTCCGGCCGCGGCACAAGGGGATTTACCTGCTGCCCAACCTTTTCACCACCGCGGCGATGTTTGCCGGCTTCTACGCGATCATCGCCAGCATCGACGGGCGGTTTACCGAAGCGGCGGTGGCGGTGTTCGTGGCGGCGCTGCTGGACGGGATGGATGGAAGGGTCGCGCGCCTGACCGGCACGCAGACCGATTTTGGCGTGCAGTACGACTCGTTGTCCGACCTGGTCAGCTTTGGCCTGGCACCGGCGCTGGTGATGTACACATGGTCGCTGTCGGCGTTGGCTGGGCACGGGCCGCTCTGGGGCAAGCTCGGGTATGCCGCCGCCTTCATCTATGCCGCATGCGCCGCGCTGCGCCTGGCACGCTTCAACACCCAGGTTGGCGTGGCCGACAAGCGCTATTTCCAGGGTCTGGCCAGCCCGGCCGCGGCAGCGGTGTGCATGTCGTTCGTGTGGAGCATGGACAAATCCGGCTACACCGGCGACGGTCTGGTCTTTGTCACGCCGTGGATCGCCATCGTGGTGGGGCTGCTGATGGTCAGCCGCTTCCGCTATGTGAGCTTCAAGTCGCTGCCGGTGGGCGAGCGCCAGCGCGTGCCGTTTGTGTGGATGGTTGGTGCGGTATTGCTGCTGGCGCTGCTGGTACTCGATACCGCACGCGTCTTGTTTGTCGGCTTCAGCGTGTACCTGCTGTCCGGGCCGGCATGGACCTTGTGGGGCGTGGCAGTGCACCGTCGGCGCCTGCGCCGCGGGACACCATGAACCTGCCGGCGCGTCCTCGCGTGAGTGACGCGCACCGTATGCGGGTGCTGCGTGCGCTGGGAGTGACGCCCTGGGTGCGGCGGGCCTCGGCATTGGATGCGTCGCCAACTGGCGCACTTGAAGCAAGTGAAGTGATCGGGCCGGGCAACGCTTGCGTGGTCGTGCTGGCGCCAGAGGCCAGCCGGCGCCAACTTGGTTTGCTGGACCAGGCGCTCGCATCGGGCGGCCCGGCGCTGGCGCGTGCGCCGCGCGTGGTAACGCGCGATGGGCAGCTGGGCGATGTGCCGCCCGCCGCGGCGTATCTGGTTTTCGGCGAAGCGCAGGCTCACGCGCTTGGCCGCGCTTTGCCGGCGGACACGTTGCGGAGCGCGCAGATTGTCCTGGTCGATGCGTTGCCGGCGGTGCTGACTGATCCGTCCGCCAAGCGCCGCCTGTGGGTGGCCTTGCGCGGCTTGCGGCGCACGCTGGCCGCTGCAGCGGGCTGATCGCCGTGGTCGCCGTGGCCAACCCGCAAATCAGGCTGCGCGCCATGTGTCCGGGTGACGTGGACACCGTCAGCGTGATCGAGGCGGTGTCCTACGAATTTCCGTGGTCGCCGGGCATCTTCCGCGATTGCCTGCGTGCAGGTCACTCGTGTTGGGCATTGTGCGAGGACACCACGATTGTCGGCTACGGCATTCTGTCGATGGGCGCAGGCGAAGCGCACGTGCTGAACCTGTGCGTGGATCCGGCGCGGCGCGGGCAGGGCCTGGGACGACACCTGCTGCTGCGGCTGCTGGGCGTTGCACGCTGGAACCGCGCCGAGCGCGTGTTCCTGGAAGTGCGTCCGTCCAACCCGCACGCGATCGCCTTGTACACGTCAATCGGCTTCCAGCAGATCGGTCGACGACCGCGTTACTACCCCGCGAAAAACGGCCGCGAGGATGCCATCGTCATGGCGCTGCAGGCTGCCGGCGATTCCGCGAAATAGACCATTCCGCATGTTCGCCGAGGCACCTCGTTGCAGGGCGGGCACCGCCCGCCGCTTCGCGCGCGGTAGCAAGAGCCTGGCGGGCCCCGTGTCCGCCCTCATGTGTTCACGCTCAAGCCGGCGGGCAGCGCCTGCCCTACGCGTCCTGCAGTTTTCCGGCCTGTTCGCGCAGGGCGACGAGCGTGCCGTTCCAGTCGCTGATGCGCTGACGTTCCTGGGCGACCACTTCGGGCGGTGCATTGGCGACGAATCTTGCGTTGCCCAGCTTTGCCTCACACTTGCCGATCTCGCTTTCGATGCGCACGATTTCCTTGCGCAGGCGCGCCTTCTCCGCGTCCACGTTGATCAGGCCCGCCAGCGGGATGAGCACGCGCAGGTCGCCGGCCATCGCCGCGGCCGCCGCAGGCTCGTCATCGCCACTGGCGATCCAATGCGGCGGTTCCGTTCGGGCCAGGAACTCGATCTGCGAGGCAAACTTGGCCACGCGCGTGCGATCGGCGACCGCACCATCGGCGAGCAGCAACGGGATGAGCCGATTCGGCGGGATATTCATTTCAGAGCGGATTCGGCGGATGCCGCCGAGTACCGTCTTGAGCCATTCAATCTCGGCGCTGGCGCCGTTGTCCGCGGCGTAGTCCTCGGCGCTTGGATAGGCGCACGCCAGGATCATCTTCCCGGCGCCAGCGGTCGGCGCCGAATCGGTATTGCCGGTGGTGGCAACCGACGAACGCGCCGGCAGCGCCTGCCAGATTTCCTCGGTGATGAACGGAATGATCGGATGCAACGCGCGCAAGGTGGACTCCAGCACCACCAGCAGGGTTTGCCGGGTCGATGCCGCTGCCACCGCGTCGTCGCCGTTCAACGCCGGCTTGGACAGCTCCAGGAACCAGTCGCAGTATTCGTTCCACACAAACTCGTACAGCGTCTGCGCGAGATGGTCGAAGCGGTAACTGGCGAAGTGCTGCTCGACTTCGGCCAGCGTCTGCCGGAGCCGGGTGAGGATCCACCGCTCCGCTTCGGTTACCGGCTTGTGCGAATCCCTGAGCTCGATTGCCGAATCCCCGACGTTCATCAACACGAACCGCGCCGCGTTCCACAGCTTGTTGCAGAACGCCTTGTAGCCTTCGGCGCGCTTGATGTCGAAATTGATGGTGCGGCTGTAGCTGGCCAATGCGGCGAAAGTGAAGCGCAGTGCGTCGGTGCCGATGGCCGGGATGCCCAGCGGATAGTCCTTGCGGATGCGCTTTTCCACCTTTTCGCGCGCCTGGGGTATCAGCAGCGAGCGGGTGGACTTGGCCACCAGCGGCTCCAGCGCGATGCCGTCGATCAGGTCCAGCGGGTCCAGGGTGTTGCCCTTGGACTTGGACATTTTCTTGCCTTCGGCGTCGCGCACGATGGCGTTGATGTACACCTCGTGGAACGGAATCTGGCCGGTGAAGTACTTCGTCGTCATCACCATCCGCGCGACCCAGAAGAAGATGATGTCAAAGCCGGTGACCAGCACCGCGCTGGGCAGGAAGCGCTGGTCTTGCGCCCAGTCGGCGACGACTGCGCCGTGCTCGTTGCGCACCGGGCCCTCGGCCGGCCAGCCCAGCGTGGAGAACGGCCACAGTGCGGACGAAAACCACGTGTCGAGCACGTCTTCGTCCTGGCGCAGCGCGCCGACCGGCGGCACGGTCGCATGTGCGCGAGCGTCGGCCTCGTCCTCGCCGACGAGGATGTTGCCCGCCTCGTCGTACCACGCCGGGATGCGGTGCCCCCACCACAGCTGACGGCTGATGCACCAGTCCTGGATGTTGTCCAGCCACTGCGTGTACGTGCTGGCCCAGTTTTCCGGCACGAACTTGATTTGGCCGGAACGCACCGCTTCCAGTGCCGGCTCGGTGATGGCCTTGCGGCCACCGGGACGACCATCGGCCTGGACGTCCGTGGTCAGGTCGACAAACCACTGGTCGGTCAGCATCGGCTCGATCACTGCGTCCGACCGCTGGCTGATGGGAACCTGCAGTTTGTGCGGCTTGGTCTCCACCAGCAGGCCAGCTGCCTCGAGGTCGGCGAGCACCGCCTTGCGCGCCTCGTAACGGTCCAGGCCACGGTATTTTTCCGGGGCGTTGGCGTTGATCTTCGCGTCCAGTGTGAAAATCTCGATCGGCGCCAGTCCATGTCGTTGGCCGACGGCGTAGTCGTTGAAATCGTGCGCGGGAGTGATCTTCACCGCGCCGGTGCCGAACTCGCGGTCGACGTAGTCGTCGGCGATGACCGGGATCTCGCGTCCGGTCAAGGGCAGGCGCAGCCTGGCGCCGATCAGGTGTGCGAAGCGCGGGTCGTCCGGATGGACGGCGACGGCGACGTCGTCGCGAACTGGGAGAACGACAAACTTTTCCTGCCCAGCGCCGTACTGGTCACCGGCTTCGACATCATCTTTTTCTGGGTCGCCCGGATGGTGATGGCGACCAAATACTTCACCGGCCAGGTGCCGTTCCGCGAGGTTTACATCAACGCGATCGTGCGCGATGCGGAAGGCCAGAAGATGTCCAAGTCCAAGGGCAACACGCTGGATCCGCTGGACCTGATCGACGGCATCGAACTGGA
>JBDTIE010000185.1:0-6943 GCA_039936515.1 Rhodanobacter sp.
TGGCCTGATGCGCCTGACCATAGACAAAAATCCCGCCGGAGTGGCGGGATTTTTGTAGTCATCGAGCCGGCCGCTTACAGCAACGGAATCATCAACAAGGCGACGATGTTGATGATCTTGATCAGCGGGTTGATGGCCGGGCCGGCGGTGTCCTTGTACGGATCGCCCACGGTGTCGCCGGTGACGGCGGCCTTGTGTGCCTCCGAACCCTTGCCGCCGTGGTGGCCGTCCTCGATATATTTCTTGGCATTGTCCCAGGCACCGCCGCCGGTGGTCATCGAGATGGCCACGAAGATGCCGGTGACGATGGTGCCGATCAGCACGCCGCCCAGCGCCTTGGGCCCAAGCAGCAAGCCGACCGCGATGGGTACCACCACGGGCAGCAGCGAGGGCACGATCATTTCGCGGATCGCGGACTTGGTCAGCATGTCCACCGCGCGCGAATAGTCCGGCTTGCCGGTGCCTTGCATGATGCCGGCGATGTCGCGGAACTGGCGGCGCACTTCCTCCACTCCCGCACCCGCGGCACGGCCCACCGCCTCCATCGCCATGGCGCCAAACAGGTACGGGATCAGCCCGCCGATCAGCAGGCCGATGATCACCATGTGATCGGACAGGTCAAATGCCAGCACCGGCGCGGCAATTCCGCTGAGTGCGGCCTTCGCCTGCAGCGCCACATCGAGGTTGTGCGTGTAATCGGCAAACAGCACCAACGCTGCCAGCGCGGCTGAACCGATGGCGTAGCCCTTGGTCACCGCCTTGGTGGTGTTGCCGACCGCGTCCAGCGGGTCAGTGACGCCGCGCACTTCCGGTGGCAAATCGGCCATTTCGGCAATGCCGCCGGCGTTGTCGGTGATCGGGCCGTACGCGTCCAGGGCCACGATCATGCCAGCCATCGACAACATGGCGGTGGCAGCAATGGCGATGCCGTACAAGCCGCCCATGTTGTAGGAGGCCCAGATCGCGGCACACACGGCCAGCACCGGCCACGCGGTGGATTTCATCGATACGCCAAGCCCGGCGATGATGTTGGTGCCGTGGCCGGTAGTGGAAGCCGCCGCGATGTGCTGCACCGGCTTGTACTGCGTGCCGGTGTAGTACTCGGTGATCCACACGATGGCGCCGGTCAGGGCCAGGCCGATCAGGGTGCAGCCCCACAGGTTCATCGCGCCGTGGCTGAAATCAGGCATCAGCGCCGTGGTGACCGGGTAGAAGGCCACCGCCGCCAGTACCGCCGAGACGATCACGCCGCGGTATAGCGCGCCCATGATCGAGCCGCCTTCCTTCACCTTGACGAACAGCGTGCCGATGATCGAGGCGATGATCGACACTGCGCCCAGCAGTAACGGGTACAGCACCGCGTTGGCACCGACTTCGGCCACCATCAGGCTGCCCAGCAACATGGTGGCGATCACCGTCACCGCGTAGGTCTCGAACAGATCGGCCGCCATGCCGGCGCAGTCGCCGACGTTGTCGCCGACGTTGTCGGCAATCACTGCCGGGTTGCGCGGGTCGTCCTCGGGGATGCCGGCCTCCACCTTGCCCACCAGATCGGCGCCGACATCCGCGCCCTTGGTGAAGATGCCGCCGCCCAGGCGCGCGAAGATGGAGATTAGCGAACTGCCGAAAGCGAAGCCCACCAGCGCGTGCAGGGCCTTTTCCCCGGTAATGCCCATCTGCCCAAGCACCAGCCAGTAGCCGGCCACTCCCAGCAGCGCCAGCCCGACCACCAGCATGCCGGTGATCGCACCGCCGCGGAAGGCGACGTTCATTGCCGCTTTCAGCCCGCTGCGCGCCGCTTCGGCGGTGCGCACGTTGGCTTGCACCGAGACGTTCATGCCGATGTAGCCGGCCGCGCCGGACAGCACGGCGCCGAGCACGAAGCCGATGGCGGTGGGCCAACTCAGGAACACGCCAATCAACAGCAGCAGCACGATCCCGACCACGCCAATGGTGGCGTACTGGCGGTTGAGGTACGCCCGCGCGCCCTCCTGGATAGCAGCTGCAATTTCCTGCATGCGCGGGTTGCCCGCCGGCTGCGCCATGATCCAGCGCGCGGATACCGCGCCATAAACCACCGCCACCAACGCGCACCCCAGAATGATCCACCAGCCGTAGTCATGCAGCATCGGAGCCTCCCCTTGGATTGACTTGTGGCCGTCCGAGCGGGCGGTCCTTCAGGGAGTATAGGCAGAGCCGGCGACGCGGGTCGTTGTGCGCCGCAGCGGAACCCGGCACAGGCGCAGGCCGTGGTCAGTCCGCGGCCTGCGCCCGGTGCATCACGCGCGATCAGCGCATGGCTATATCCAGGATGATCCCGGTGGCCATGGCGACCAGCAGGTAGTCGTTGTTGTCGGCGCGAACCCAGTGATAGCCGCGTGGTGGCTGGCGCAGGCGGTAATAGCCATAGTCACGCACGACGTAGGTCGGCCCGCGATAGCGGTAGCCGCGACGCCAGTGGCCATGGTGGTGGCGCGGGGCAACCACGTAGCGCGGCGCATGGCCGTAACGCGGGGCATAGACATTGCGTACCACCACCGGCCGACGGTCATAGCGACGATAGTCGCCACGACGCCGCGTTTCGTGCCGATAGCGATTGCGCTCGCGGTGCCGATCCCGATCGTGATCGCTGTGGCCGCGATCGTACTGGCTGTGCTGCTGACCGCGACGATCTTGGCCGCCGCGGTCCGGACTGGCGACGGCGAGCGTGCTCACGCCCACGAGAAGCACAGCGGCAAGCAGGGTGTGCAGGATTTTCATGGTCCTCTCCGCGGTTGCCCATCCATTGATGGTCAGCCCGAGCGTAGAAACCTGCGCCTGAACAGCGCGCTTCAAGCGCGCGCGTCGTTTCAGTCGGCAGTCAGGCAGCACTTGCCAACCGCGCCCCTCGCATCCGGCGGCACTCAGGGCTTGAACTGCGGCAACTTGCGCGAGACGAGGATGTTCTTCAGTTGCACGTAGTGCGGCAAACCGTCCCTGCCGTAAGGCAGCGCCGCCTCGCCACGAATCAGCGGCGCCAGGTAACGTCGCGCCGCGGCGGTAATGCCAAAGCCGTCGCGGGTCATGAAGCCCTTCGGCATCTTCTTTTCGCGATTGGCGATTTTCGCCAGCGGCGCGGGTTCGACCTTCCAGCGGTAAGGCGCGTCCGATGTGCGCACGATCACCGGCATGACCGCGTTCATCCCGGCCAATGCGTAGTCCACCGCGGCCTTGCCCACGGCATAGGCCTGATCGGCGTCCACTTTGGATGCCGCGTGCCGCGCTGAGCGCTGCAGGTAATCGGGCAGTGCCCAGTGATATTTGTAGCCCAGCTTGTCCTTTACCAGTGCAGCCAGCACCGGCGCGACGCCGCCCAGCTGGCTGTGGCCAAACGCGTCGCGCGTGCCGGCCTCGGCCAGGAACTGGCCAGCCGCGTTGCGCACGCCTTCGGATGCCACCACCGTGCACCAGCCCACGCGCTCGACCGTGGCCTTGACCTTGGCCAGGAAAGCCTCCTCGTCAAACGCATTCTCGGGAAACAGGATGATGTGCGGCGCGGCGTCCGCGCCCTCACCGGCCAGGCCGGCGGCCGCGGCAATCCAGCCGGCGTGGCGGCCCATGACTTCCAGGATGAACACCTTGGTCGAAGTCTCCGCCATGGACGCCACGTCCAGGCTGGCTTCGCGGGTGGAAATGGCGATGTACTTGGCCACCGAGCCAAAACCCGGGCAGCAGTCGGTCACGGCCAGGTCGTTGTCCACCGTCTTGGGTACGCCGATGGCGCGGATGTCGTAGCCCATGGTCTTGCCCAGCTGAGAGATCTTGAGCGCGGTGTCGGCCGAATCGTTGCCGCCGTTGTAGAGGAACCATCGGATGTCGTGTGCGCGCAGCACGTCGATCAGGCGGGTGTACTCGGCGCGGTTGTCCTCCAGCGATTTGAGCTTGTAGCGGCACGAGCCGAATGCCCCGCCAGGCGTGTGCGCCAGCGCGGTGATCGCCGCCGCCGATTCCCTGGAGGTGTCGATCAGGTCTTCGCGCAGCGCGCCGAGGATGCCGTTGTGCGCGGCGTAGACCTTGATCCCGCGGGCCCGGGCCGTCTCGATCACGCCGGCGGCGGTGGTGTTGATGACGGCAGTGACGCCGCCGGACTGGGCGTACAGCAGCTTGCCGGTGGCGGCGGACGGGTGGCGGCTCGGGCTCATGGAAATCCTTGTTTGTCGGGATTACGGCGCGGTGGTTGGCGCGCCATCGTTTGACGGCATCCGGTGCAGCCGCTAATTTGGCGGCTGATCTAGCCAGCAGGCGGCGCAACGCGCCGACCCGCCAACTCGGAGCATTATGCGACTGGTCCTGCTTGGGGCGCCCGGATCGGGCAAAGGCACACAGGCTTCACGATTGAAGTCCGAGTTGGCTGTGCCGCACATTTCCACCGGCGACATGCTGCGCGCCGCAGTCGCGGCAGGCACGCCCATGGGCTTGCAGGCCAAGGCGGTGATGGCGGCCGGGCAACTGGTTTCGGACGACATCCTGCTGGGCATGCTCGAGGACCGCCTGGCGCAGGCCGACGCCCAGAGCGGCTTCATCCTTGATGGTTACCCGCGCAACCTGGCGCAAGCGTCTGCGCTGGACGACCTGCTGGCCAGGATCGGCCAGCCGCTGGACGCGGTAGTCAAGCTGGACGTGCCCAACGAGACCATCCTTGCCCGTTGCGAGATCCGCTTCAAGGCCGAGGGGCGTGCCGATGACAACCCTGACACCGTGCGCAAACGCCTGGCCATCTATGCCGAGCAGACGGCGCCGGTCGCCGACTTCTATGCGCGTCGCGGCAAGTTGCAGGTCGTCGACGGCGTCGGTGAGCTGGTGGAGGTCACTGCCAGGGTAAAGCAGGCGCTGCAGCGCGAATCGGCGGCGGCGCACGGCTGACGCCGGCCCCAGCTGGTGCCTTTGCGCTGGCCAATCCGTCAGGGACATCCGCGCCATGCGTCTGCACATACTCGGCATTTGTGGCACGTTCATGGGCGGCATCGCCGCCCTGGCGCGCGAGATGGGGCACACGGTGCAGGGCTCCGACGCCAACGTCTATCCGCCGATGAGCACCCAGCTCGAAGCGCTCGGCATGCATCTGATGCGCGGCTTTGGCGCCGACCACCTTCAGCCGGCGCCGGATCTGGTCGTGGTCGGCAATGCGCTCTCGCGTGGCAACCCGGCGGTGGAATACATGCTCGACATGCGCTTGCGCTATGTCTCCGGGCCGCAATGGCTGGGCGACACGGTGCTGGTCACGCGCGACGTGCTGGCCGTCGCCGGCACCCATGGCAAGACCACCACCAGTAGCTTGCTGGCGCATTTGCTGGACTGCGCGGGCCTGGCACCGGGCTTCCTGATCGGGGGCGTACCGGCCAATTTCGGCGTGTCGGCGCGGCTGGGCGACAGTGCGGCGCCGTTCGTGATCGAAGCGGACGAATACGACACCGCCTTCTTCGACAAGCGCAGCAAGTTTGTGCACTACCACCCGCGCGTTGCGATCCTCAACAACCTGGAATACGACCACGCCGACATTTTCCCGGACGTCGCCGCCATCCAGCGCCAGTTCCATCACCTGGTACGTACGGTGCCAGGCAACGGCAGGTTGATCGTCAATGCCGAAGACGCGCGTCTGGCCGAGGTGCTGGCCATGGGCTGCTGGACGCCGGTGGAGACCTTCGGCATCGGCGTGGGCGACTGGCAGGCAAAACTGCTGGCGGCCGATGGCTCGCACTTTGCCGTCTATCGACACGGCGAGCTGATCGGTGAGGCGTGTTGGTCGCTGCTGGGCCGGCACAACGTGATGAACGCGCTGGCCGCCTTGGCCGCAGCCACTGCCGCTGGCGCCGATCCGCGGGCGCTGTGCCCCGCATTTGCCGGCTTCGACAGCGTCAAGCGGCGCATGGAGCTGGTCGCCGAAATCGGTGACGTGCAAGTCTTCGACGACTTCGCCCACCACCCCACGGCCATCGCCACGACGCTGGCAGGCCTGCGCGCCAAGGTCGGCGCCGCACGCGTGGTGGTGGCGCTTGAACCGCGCTCCAACTCCATGCGCCAAGGTGCCCACGCCGCAGCCTTGGCGCCAGCATTGGCTGGCGCTGATCTGGTGCTGTTGCTGCAACGTCCGGAGTTGCCGTGGGACGCGCACCAGGTGACCGATGCGCTGGGCGGGCGCGGCAGCACGGTGCCGACGGTGGACGCGCTCATTGCCGCCTTGCGCGACCAGGTGCGTGCCGGCGACCGGATTGTGTTCATGTCCAACGGGGGGTTCGACAACGCGCCGCAGCGCCTGGTTGCGGCCCTGCGCGAAGCTGCCGCGCCGCGGTAGGCGGCCACCGATTGGCTAGACTTTGCCGATGGTTGTCCGCTCGCACAGTGTCGATCTGCCCCTGTTTCCGCTGTCCAGCGTGCTGTACCCGCGCGGGCGCTTGTCGCTGCGGATCTTCGAGCCGCGTTATCTGGACCTGGTGCGCGAATGTGCGCGCAGCGATGCTGGTTTTGGCGTGTGCCACATCCTGCACGGCGGCGAGGTAGGGCCGCCGGCGGTTCCCGCAGCGGTGGGCACCGTGGCACGCATCACCGATTTCCACGCCGGTGCCGACGGGTTGTTGAATATCGTGGTGGAGGGTGGCGAACGCTTTACCGTCACCCGCTCGCGTGCACGCCACGACGGCCAGCTGCGCGGCGATGTCGCGCTGTGGCCGGCTGAGCCGGTGCGGGAAGTGCCGGTGGAGTTTGCGCTGTTGCAAAGCATCGCCGAGCGGCTGGTGGAAACCATGGCGGCGCATTGGCGCAACGCCGCGCGCAGCCACTATGAAGACGCAACCTGGCTTGGCTTTCGCCTGGCCGAGCTGCTGCCGCTGGACGCAGGCGAGCAACAGCACATGCTCGAAGTGGACGACCCGTTGCAGCGCCTGGCCGAACTGCGCGACATCCTGCC
>JBDTIE010000186.1:0-11097 GCA_039936515.1 Rhodanobacter sp.
ATGTGGCGCCGCTCGGCAACGCGTGCTTTGTCGCACCACAGTGCAAGCTGGCGGACCAACTGGTCATGGACCTGCATGCACAAGGCGGCGTCGGGCTGTTCGTCAGACAGTCGCTGCAACGCTTGTCCAAGCTGGGTGGCGACCGCGCGGTCGTCGCGGCCGTCGGCGCCCGGCAGCCAGTCGCGCGCCACCTCCACCACCTTGCGCAGCACGCGGTAGGCCGGGTGCCCCGGTTGCGTGCACGAAGGCGGATCGGCCAGCGCCTCGTGCAACGCCAGCAGTTGCCGCATCAGCGCCTGGTCAAAGCATTGCAGCAGGAGCAACTGCTGTTCGGCCGGCAACTGCAGCGGTGCGGCGGCATGGTGGAACGCCAGCAAAATCGACCGCGGTGACAGCGGCTGCGTGCGCCCGTCCAGTGGTGGGGAGGCAACCAGCACCCCCAGCCGGAAACCAAGTTCAACCAGCACCTGACCGCTTTGCAACTCGCTGCGCCGGGCCAACTGGTCGAGCGCGGAGTTCAGCTCCTGCGCGTGCGAATCGAGCAGACTCAGCGTCGGCTCGGCCGAGGACATCGGTGCATCGCGCACGCTCTGTCCAAGCTGCGCAAATGCCTGACGCACGGCGGCGACGAAGCGTTGTTCGAAGGTTTCGCTGTCCTGCACCAGTCGTGCGCGCGTGGCCAGGAAACTCGTCTGCTGCGGAATGCTGGTGGGCGCCGCGGCGCCTCGGTGCAAGCGGGTGTCGAAGTCCGCCATGCATGCGCGCAGCGGATCGGGGAACCAGTGGTCACACACACGAAGTACTTCGCCTATCAGCGCCGCGTTCGCGCCGGCCAGAGCTGTGGGACTCCTGACACATGCTGCGGGATGGGCTCAACAGGCATGGAGCCGTCGTGCCAAGTCGGGGCACTGCTGTCCAATGCGCAGCGGCGGCCGGCGACGCCAGGCCGGGGATGCGCGACAGCACGCGGTCACACCGAGTCTGCGGCGGGCAGCGACCAGTCGATGGGCGTGTGGCCGTGCGCTTGCAGGTAACGGTTGGCGGCGGAGAAATGCCCGCACCCGATGAAACCGCGGTGCGCGGAAAGTGGCGAGGGATGCACGGTGCTTAGCACGCAGTGCCGCTGGCGATCGATCAGCGCGCCCTTGCGCTGGGCAAAGGCGCCCCACAACATGAACACCAGTCCTTCGCGTTCGCGATTGAGGGCGTCGATGGCCGCATCGGTGAAACCCTCCCAGCCCTTGCCCTGATGCGCACCGGCGCGGCCTTCCTCCACCGTCAACACGCTGTTGAGCAGGAGCACTCCCTGCCTGGCCCACGCCGTCAGGCAACCGTGTGCCGGCCGCGGGACGCCGAGGTCGCGCTCGATCTCGCCGAAGATGTTGCCCAGCGATGGCGGCACGCGCACGCCCGGGCACACCGAAAAGCACAGGCCGTGGGCCTGGCCCGGTCCGTGGTATGGATCCTGACCCAAGATGACCACCCGCACCGCGTCGAACGGCGTGTGCGCGAACGCATTGAAGATGTCAGGACCGGGCGGATACAGGTGCTTGCCGGCGCGCTTTTGCTCGCGCAGGAAGCCTGCCAGCAATTGCATCTCAGGGCGCTGCAGATAGTCGCCCACGCGCGTCTTCCACGACGCCTCCAATTGCACCGGCGCGTTCACGCGTCCGGCGTGGCGCGCGTGCGCAGGTGTTGGGCCACGCGCAACTGGAACAGCAGCTTGGTCACCAGCAGGCGCTCCTCCACCGGCTTTTCCACCAGGTCGTTGGCGCCGGCCTTGATCAGTGCCGCCTGGTTGGCGGGGTTCTCGTCACCGGTCATCACCAGTACCGGCAGACGTCCCTTGCCGTAGCCAAACTCACCGCGGATGCGGTCAAGCAGGTCACCGCCAGTGAGTTCGCCCTTCAGACTGACGTCGGTCAGCACCACGTCGGCACCGACCTGGCCTTGCACGCGCGCCGTCTCCAGCAAAGCCAGGGCGTCTTCGACGCTGATGACGTGATGCACGCTCAGGCCGATCTTCTCCAGCATGCGCCGCGTGGCCAGGGCAACGACGCGACTGTCCTCCACGTAAAGCACCTCGCCGCTGGCTGTACCGGGCGGTGCCACATAACCGCGAATGAACTGCGCCAGTGCCTGGAAGCCCAGCGCCTTGTCGAAATAGTCGGTGACATCCTCACCCAGCGCGCGTCGGTGCAGGCGGTCATCGACGTCACCGGACACCACCACCACCGGCACATACGCCTGGGTCGCGGACTCGCGCACGAAGCGCGCCAGTTCCAGGCCATCCATGTCCGGCAGGCGCAGCGCAATGGTGATGAAGTCAAACAGGCCTTCGCCGAGCAAGACGCGCGCCTCCGCGCCGGTACCGCAGTCCACCACCTCGACGCCGGCCAGTTCCGTGCGCAGTACGCGGGTGATGAGCTGGCGCACCACGCGCGAGCCATCGACCACCAGCACGCGCGGCTCGGCGGTAAGCAGACGCTGACTGATGTTGGCACTCATGCCTGGACAATTCCCGCGCAGCGCGACGCGCTGTCAGCCTTCATGATGCGCGCGCGCGCGTGCAGTGGACGCGATCAAGACCACGGCGCTCAGTCCGCCCGCCGCAATTGCCAGGCGCTGACCAGGCGCGCGCCCAGCCAGCCCAGCGCCGCGGTGGCCAGCGGCACGCCCAGCAGCAGCCACAGCGGCAAGCCATCGACCTGCAATTTGCCGGCGTAGGCGGCGCTGAGCTCACGCACCGGCGCAGCCAATGACCACTCGATACCCGCGGCAATCAGCGCGGCCAGCGCGCCACCAAACAGCCCGTACCACGCGCCTGCGTACAGGTACGGCCGCCGCACGAAGGCCGCGCTGGCGCCGATCAGGACCAGCACGCCAATCTCCTGGCTGCGGCTGGCGATATCCACGCGAACGGTGTTGCCGACCACCAGCAACGCCGCCAGTGCGAGCAGCGAGGCCAGCACCAGCACCACGCGATTGCCCACGCCAAGCAGCGCATCCAGCCGTTGCCGCCAGCTGCCGGCGTCGCGCACCACTTCGACGCCGGGCATGCCGCCGACCTCGCCCACCAGGCGCGTGGCTGAACCGGCGTCGGTCGCGCGCGGGGTCACCAGCAGCACGTAGGGCAACGGATTGTCATCGAGCATGTCCAGCGCGCCGGAAAAGCCCTGCATGTGCGCCAGCTCGTCCATGCCTTGTTTCGGGGTCTTGATGTTGACCGTGGCAACTTCCGCTCGCGCACCGATGGCGCTGGCCAGTCGCTGCGCCTGCGCCGCGTCCTGTCCGGGCGCGAGAAACACGCTGATTGCCTGGTTCTGCCCCAACGCATCACCCAGCTTGTGCACGTTGCCCAGCAACAGGAAGAACGCCAGCGGCAGCGCCAGCGCCAAACCCATCACCGCCACCGTCAGCAAGCTGCCCAGCGGCCGCGACGCCAGGCGCCGCAGACTGGCCCAGGCGCTCCAGCGATGGTGCTCGCACCAGTTGGCGAAACGCCGGCGTCGACCGCGCCGGTGCGGCGAATGCACGTCCGCCACCGCGCGCATGGAACGCTCCGGCGTGCTCACAACACCTCCTGCGCGGCCAGGTCGGCCACCAGGCGGCCATGGTCGAGGACGATCACGCGCTTGCGCATGCGCTTGATCAGCGGCAGGTCGTGGCTGGCAACCAGCACCGTGGTGCCGGCATCCTGGAACTCGGCAAACAGGCCCATGATCTCCACCGCAAGCTGCGGATCCAGGTTGCCGGTCGGCTCGTCGGCGATCAGCAACGCCGGCTGCGCGACGATGGCCCGCGCGATGCCCACGCGCTGCTGCTCGCCGGTGGACAAGGTGGCCGGCAACTGCCGCTCGTATGCCAGCAGACCGACCTTCTGCAACGCTGCACGCACCCGCGCGGCGCGCTCGTGGCCGGCCACGCCGCCAATCATCAGCGGCAACTCGACGTTGGCGAACACGCTGCGCTCCATCAGCAGACGATGATCCTGGAACACCATGCCGATGCCGCGACGCAGGCGTGGAATGCCGCGGCGGCGAATGCGTGCGAGGTTCTGGCCGTCCAGCGTGATCACGCCGTGTGAGGGGCGCTCGATGACGCCCAGCAGTTTCAGCAGCGTGCTTTTGCCGGCACCGGAATGGCCGGTGACAAACGCCATCTCGCCGTCAGCAACCGAAAACGACAGTTGCGACAGCGCCTCATGCCCGCCGTCGTAGCGTTTGCTGACCTGATCAAACTGGATCACCGCCAATCACCGTCCCTGCCGCAAGTTGCCAGCGGCAAGGATAAGCGAAGCGGCAGTCGATAGGCGGCCAACAGCGCATCGAATGCCCTCTCCGCGCACCCCGCTTTGGCGCTGGCCGGCTCTGTCCCCGCGCTGGGCAAGTCAACGGTCGAAGCCATGAACCGCTCGCTACCGACCATCAGGCCAGCGCGCAGGCCGGTCAGTGGCCGGTGAAGAGACGCGTCAAACGTCGCAGCAGTCCGGGCTTGGATGGAAGCGTGTGTGTGGAGCTGGATACCCCGGCGGTAACGGCGACCTGACGTGAAGGTCGGTGTGCGCCCGGTACGGACGCGGTTTCGACGCGCTCGCGTTGCGGCCGGCCGGCATTGCGTGGCTGGCGAGACGTCGTCGCTGCGTTGCCCGGACGAGCTGCGGCGCCGTTGACGGCCGCCTCAACTGGCGCCGAATCCGCCTCGGTGCGCTTGCCGCGACCGCGGCCACCACGATGTCGCCGCGGCTTGCGCGGTGCGTCCGCATCAGCTGGCGCGCCATTGGTCACCGGCGTCGCGTCTGTTGAAGATGCTGCAGATGCAGGCTCCACCGCAGCGGACACGGGCGTGACGGTCACGGCGGGCGCGGCGACCGCAGGCTTGTCATGTGCCAATACGTGCGTGTGCCGTGCGGAAGGGGATGCACCGTTGCGGCCCGTCGCGCTGCGCCCGCCCGCTGCATGGCCACGGCGCGGGGTTTCGCCCGGGCGCGGTGGCACCACGTCGCCAAACTCGGCGCTGTCGGCGGCAGCGGCGGCGGCGTACTCGGCGTCGATCGCGTGCGCGCGCGGCATCACCAGCAGCTCCGGATCCATGTGCGCCACCGGGATGCTCTGGCCGATGTAGGCCTCGATGTCCGGCAAGGCAATGGCATAGCGATCGCAGGCGAAGCTGATGGCGTCACCCTCGGCGCCCAGGCGCGCGGTACGACCGATGCGATGGACGTAATCCTCCGCCTCGTGCGGCAGGTCGAAATTGAACACGTGGCTGACTTCGGGGATGTGCAACCCGCGCGCAGCCACGTCGGTCGCCACCAGGATGTCGAGCTGGCCGGCCTTGAAGCGCTGCAACAGCTTTTGTCGCTTCAGTTGCGGCACATCACCGGACACCGCGCCAACTCGGCAGCCGTGACGGCGCACGCGCTCGGTGATCTGCTCGGCCGCCGCGCGGGTGTTGACGAAGATGATGCTGCGCGTGGGTTTGAGCTTGTCCAGCAGGTTCAGCAGCAGCGGCATCTTCTCTTCACGCGCCGGGAAATACACCGACTGGTGCACGTGATCGGCGGTGACGTGGTCACTTTCGGCGACCAGCTTCTCCGGGTTGTGCATGTGCTCGTAGGCCAGCTCCAGCACGCGGTAGCTGAGGGTGGCCGAGAACAGCAGCACCTGCCGCTTCTCGCGCGCCGGCAGGCGGTGGAAGATGAAGCGCACGTCCTTGATGAAGCCCAGGTCGAACATGCGGTCGGCCTCGTCCACCACCATCACTTCGACGCCGTTGAGGCCAAACACGTCCTGTTTGTAGTAGTCCAGCAGGCGCCCAGGCGTGGCGATGATGATGTCGCAGCCATCCTTGAGCTGCTGGCGCTGCTTGTCATAGTCGACGCCGCCGTAGATGAGCGCCATGCGCAAGCCGGTGTGCTGGCCGATGGCCAGCGCATCCTTCTCGATCTGGATCGCCAGCTCGCGGGTGGGCGCGATGACCAGCGCGCGCGGGTCGCTGTCCTTGCGCTCGGCCACCGCCGGCGTGGTGAGCAGGCGGTTCATCACCGCCACCAGGAAAGCGCAGGTCTTGCCCGTGCCGGTCTGCGCCTGCCCGGCGACATCGCGCCCGCCCAGCGCCACCGGCAAGGTCATATCCTGGATCGGCGTGCAGCGGGTGAAACCGGCATCGGCAAGGCCCTGGGCCAGCAGCGGATGCAAATCAAAAGAGGAAAAGAAGGTATCGGTAAGGACGGTTTGAGACATGTGAATGGGTAACCTCGCCAAACGGCGGCGTGAAGCGCTGCCCGCACCACACATCGCACGGCGACGGCAGGCGGCAGGACGGGAATGCTCGGGCGGCAACGACCGTGAAGTCATGCGCGCGTCGTAACGACGGCACCAGCGCTGCGCGCAAGGTCGGTGCAAGCCGCCCTTGAATCATGCCCGCAGTTGCGCTGCAATGGGAAGTAAGGCCACACGCCCCAATGGCTCGACCCGCCAAGCGGGTGCGGCCAGTGTAACTGATGCCGGGGCCTGCGACTGCGCAGCCTTGGCTTTTGCCCCGTGCCACCCTATGTGATGCTCATCCCCTTTTTTTGGTCTGCGGCCTTGTGCCGCGTGCACGGAGGTTTTGTGAACGATCTGATTACCCATGTCGACGACGCCGCATTCGAGCGCGAAGTGCTCAAGTCCGAAACGCCTGTACTGCTGGATTTCTGGGCCGAGTGGTGTGGGCCGTGCAAGTCCATCGCACCCATGCTGGACGAGCTGGCCACCGAATACGCTGGCCGCCTGCGCGTGGTCAAGGTCAATATCGACGAGAACCAGCAGACCCCGCGGGCCTACGGCGTGCGCGGCATTCCCACGCTGATGGTCATCAAGGACGGCAAGGTCGAAGCCACGCAGATCGGCGCCGTCAGCAAGGGCCAATTGTCACAAATGATCGACCGCGCCATCTGATCCAGCAGCGGCCACCCGCCGCACGCTTTACGCGCGCACGCGGCGGGTGCTAGATTGACCTCGTCCGTCGGGACTTTCTGTCCCCTTGCGCCCTCTGCGCGACGCACATCCTCCCTCCAGGGGTTAGCAGTAGTGGGTCGGCTGGACTGCGAATCCATCTGCGCGACTCTGAATCCATCGATCACCGATCCACAGCCAATGGCGTGGATGGGCGGATCGTCCGGTATCGGTGTCCGCTGGTACGCATTTCGCCCCACCCAACGTCTGCACCTCCCCGGCTACCCAACGGCTCCCGCCAGGACTGCCCGTGTCTGACACTGAAAACCCAACTTCCGACGCCACCCGCCAGGGCGAAAGCGCCGCGCCAGCCAAGGCCGAGCCGCGTACCCGCGCACCGCGGCGCACTGCCGCGCAGATGGCTGCCGCCCGCGCACAGAGCGCGACGACAGCGGACAAGCCCGCTGGCGAGTCCGCCACAGCGGCGTCTGCGCCACAGGCGCCCAGCCGCGAGAGCGGTCCGGCGTCCGCACCGGCCACGCCGCGTCAGGAGGCTTCGCCATCTGCTGGCGGCGCGCCCCAGGGCGCTGGCAACGGCAATGGTGACAGCGGCAACGGCAACGGCAATGTGAGCGCGGAGCGCGATTCCGGCAGTCAGAACCCCGCGCCAAACGCGAGCCAGGGCCAGGCACCGAATCCACCGCGCAACCCCAACCAGGGGCCGAACAACGGACAACCGCAGGCCGGCCAGAGCAGCCAGCGCGAAGGACGCGGTCGGCGCCGGCGCAACGAGCGCGGGCCACAGCAGCAGCAGGGCCCGCGCCCACACGGCAATCCGCGTCACAACCCCAACCCCAGCGGGTTGCCGGTGGATGACGACAACGCCGATCCGGGCAGCAACGACCGCGTCATCAACCTGACCGAGCTCAAGCGCAAGAACCCGGTGCAACTGCTTGAGTTTGCCGAGTCGCTGGGCGTCAACGAGGGCATTTCGCGCGCACGCCGCCAAGACGTGATCTTCAACGTACTCAAGGCACATGCCCGCTCCGGCGGCGGCATCTGGGCCGAGGGCGTGCTGGAAATCCTGCAGGACGGCTTCGGCTTCATGCGTTCGGCGGACGAGTCCTACCTGGCCGGCCCGGACGACATCTACGTCAGCCCCAGCCAGATCCGCCGCTTCAACCTGCGTACCGGCGACTACATCACCGGTCGCGTGCGCCATCCCAAGGAAGGCGAGCGTTACTTCGCGATGCTGCGGGTAGAGACCATCAACGGCGATCCGCCGGAGGCTTCCAAGAACAAGATGCTGTTCGAGAACCTCACGCCGCTGTTTCCGCGCAAGGCGTTCAAGCTCGAGCGCGGCAACGGTTCGTCCGAGGACATCACCGGCCGCATCCTGGATCTGATCGCGCCCATCGGCAAGGGCCAACGCGGCCTGATCGTCTCCCAGCCGAAGTCGGGCAAGACGATGATGCTGCAGAACATTGCCCAGGCGATCACCTACAACCATCCCGATGCGCACCTGATCATGCTGCTGATCGACGAGCGCCCGGAAGAGGTGACCGAAATCGCCCGCACCGTGCGCGCGGAAGTCATCTCCTCCACGTTCGACGAGCCGGCGGTGCGCCACGTGCAGGTGGCAGAAATGGTGATCGAGCGCGCCAAGCGCCTGGTCGAGCACAAGAAGGACGTGGTGATCCTGCTCGACTCGATCACGCGTCTGGCCCGCGCCTACAACACCGTGGTGCCGTCTTCCGGCAAGGTGCTGACCGGCGGCGTGGACGCCAACGCACTGCAGCGGCCCAAGCGCTTTTTCGGTGCTGCGCGCAATGTCGAAGAGGGCGGCTCGCTGACCATCATCGCCACCGCGCTGACCGAGACCGGCTCGAAGATGGACGACATCATCTACGAGGAGTTCAAGGGCACCGGCAACATGGAAGTCCATTTGAGTCGGCGCATCTCCGAGAAGCGCGTGTTCCCGGCCATCGACATCAACCGCTCCGGCACGCGCCGCGAGGACCTGCTGATCGATCCGGACATGCTGGCCAAGATCTGGATCCTGCGCAAATTGCTGCATCCGATGGACGAGCTCTCCGCTATGGAGTTCATGCTCGACAAGATGAAGAACACCAAGTCCAACGACGAGTTCTTCAATTCGATGAAGCGCTGACGGTCAAGATTCGGGACCGGCAAAAACCCCAAAGCAGAAGCAGCCTGTCCGCGAGCTACGCCGCAGGACAAGCTCTTTGAACCGTGGCTTCTGTACCGCCACGTACAATTATTTGACTTCAGCCCCTTTTCGCGGCCAGCCAACAGCCCCATAGTGTCTTGCTCAACCTGCGAGGCCATGCCGTGTCCATACCCAGTGCCGTCAAGAGCACACCCATCACCGGCGGTCGCCAGCAGCTGGCCGATTACCTCGCTGCGGGCGAGAAGCCGCCGGAGGCATGGCGCATCGGCACCGAGCACGAAAAGTTCGGCTTCCTGACCGACAGCTTGCGTCCGCCCGCGTTCGAGGGTGACCGCGGCATCAAGGCGCTGCTGGAAACCCTGGCCAAGCGCTACGGCTGGTCAGTGTCGCGCGAGGGTGAAAACCCGGTTGCGCTGTCGCGCGACAAGGCATCGATCACACTGGAGCCGGCCGGGCAGCTGGAATTGTCCGGCGCTCCGCTGGAAACGTGCACGAAACCTGTGGCGAGGTGAACGCCCACCTCAAGGAAGTGCGCTCGGTCGCCGACGAGCTAGGTATCGGCTTCCTGGGCATGGGCTTCCAACCCAAGTGGCGGCGCGACGAGATGCCGTGGATGCCCAAGGGGCGCTACAAGATCATGCACGACTACATGCCCAAGGTCGGCTCGCTTGGCCTGGACATGATGACGCGCACCTGCACTGTGCAGGTCAACCTGGACTTCGGCAGCCAGGCCGACATGATCCGCAAGTTCCGCGTCGGCCTGGCGCTGCAACCGGTCGCCACGGCGCTGTTTGCCGATTCGCCGTTTACCGAAGGACGCCCAAACGGCTACCAGTCCTACCGCTCGCATATCTGGACCGACACCGATGCGGCGCGCACCGGCATGCTCGATTTCGTCTTCGACGACAGCTTCGGCTACGAGCGCTATGTCGACTACCTGCTCGACGTGCCGATGTATTTCAGCTTCCAGAATGGTCACTACATCGACCTGGCCGGCCAGGACTTCAAGCAGTTCATGACCGGCAGTTTGCCAATGCTGCCCGGCACAAAGGCCAACATGACCGACTTTGCTGACCACCTGACCACCGCGTTCCCCGAGGTCCGGCTCAAGCAGTACCTGGAAATGCGCGGCGCCGATGGCGGTCCGTGGCATCGGCTGTGCGCGCTGCCGGCATTCTGGGTCGGACTGCTGTATGACCAGGAGGCATTGGACGCGGCATGGGATCTGGTCAAGGACTTCACCCGCGACGAACGCCACGCCTTGCGTGACGGCGTCCCCAAGCACGCGCTGAAGTTGCCGTTCCGCGGCGCCAGCGTGCGCGAACTGGCCATCGAAGCGCTGAAGATCGCCGAGCACGGTCTGCGCCGGCGCGCCCGGCTCAACCGCCTGGGCTGCGACGAAACCGTGTTCCTGGAACCCCTGCAGCGCATCCTGGACTCCAACCAGACACCCGCCGAGCGCAAGCTGGCGCTCTTCCACGGCCGCTGGAATGGCAGCGTCGATCCGGTCTTCAGAGAGTTTGCGTACTGAGGCTGGCACTACCGCGCCTAGCACAAACAGGCAGTCATGGGCCTGATCCATATCACACCTATGGTGGTAGTCTCAGGCTGCTTGCGGGCAGCGAGCGTTTCCGCGGACTGATCCCGGACACGGCGCGACTGCCCACTGGCACCGACTTCACCCGCTGGCGGGTGATGGGTGGATCGCATGCCGGTTTCGACTGCCGATCGCGTCTACGCGTACCGCGCGTTCATCAGCTACAGCCATCAGGACAAGACCTGGGCTGACTGGCTGCACAAGGCGCTGGAAACTTACCGGGTACCTGTACACCTGGTCGGCAGGCAAACCGCGGCTGGCGTAGTGCCTGCAAGGTTGAACCCGATCTTCCGCGATCGCGAGGAGTTTGCCAGCGCCACCGACCTGGACTGCAAGGTCAACGAAGCGCTGGCGCAATCGGCCAACCTGATCGT
>JBDTIE010000187.1:0-6280 GCA_039936515.1 Rhodanobacter sp.
CCCGCACGTGCGCCGGTGTCGTCGACCCAGCGTGCCTGCAGGGCTTGCAGCGGGGGCAACGGCGGTTGCACCGAGCCCGCCTCGCTGCGCGAGCAGACGATGTGGTACATCAGGCTTTCGTCGCCGCTGTCCAGCGTGACGTGGCGAGAGCGGCGCCGTTCAATCGGACCGGGCAGGATGCGCTGCATGTGGAAGCGCACGATCTGCGCGGTGCCGCCGAACTTCTCCGAATCGCGGCCATCCCACAGCGCCAGCAGGATGTGGCTGTGGCTGGCAATGAACACACCGGCATGCGCGTACTGGCGGTTGCGCGCCTCCCCAGGAGTGGCCACGTTCTCAGGCGTGTTGCCGGGCAGCAACGGCAGCGGCAGCACGTCGACGCGTTGGCTCAAATCGGCGAAGCGCGCGCGCGCCTCGCCACTGAAATCGTCCAGATAAAGATCCCGCGGTAACGGCAGCGGAGCGATGACTCGCGCGCCTGCCGCCAACGCCTCTTCGGCGGCCAGCTGATCGCCGCCCTCGGCCAACGCCGACAGCACCACCATGGGCAAATCCGGGAAGTCGGTGCGCAGGTGCACGAAGAAATCCCGAAGTCGCTGTCGAAGTTGACCGATCTCCAGCGCGGCCAGATTACGATGGCTGGTGACGCCGATGACCAGTGGCGTGACCGCAGCGTTCACGCATGAGCTCCTGCTGTGGCTGTCACCCGCCGGGCGCGCAAAGTCTGGCTGCAACCAGCCGGGTCGGCATCAAGTGTTCTTGATGCATGGCACCGGATCGGTGAGCGGCGACCTTCGCGTGCTGTAAGTCTCATGATCGGCGTCCGCTACGACAGTGATCTGGTATCCGTAGGTACCAGGGGTCGAGTCGTCATCGTGTACGGTGATTTCGTCGGCCGTGACATTGAGCGAGGAAAACGGTGGCTTGGACAATCCAGTCAGTGCAGCGAAAGTGAATTTTTGACTGCCGCCCGGCTTCCATTTGATTTGCTGATTGCCCTTGTTGGCGTGAAAGGTGGGCGGTTCACAGCTGACTTGTGGGTTGCTGTGGATATCCAGCTTGACAGTGATGTCGGTCATGGTGCGCTCCTTCTCGTCTGGGTGGAACCAAAGCACTTGCTTTACCTGGAATGGGGTTTCACTGCGCGCACCTTGGCTCCATCCGATGCGGTGTGCGCACCGGCCGTCATTCCGGAATCGACAGGTGGCTGCCATGGGCCTGCGTTGTTCGTATTCAGGACTTCGCCGCGCCGTTGCGTGGAAACGGGGCTGACGGAATACGGGATGTGCTGGCTCTGCAACAGCGCGACAAAGCCGGCATCAGCGTAGCCTTCGTGCTCGAGTTGCCTGATCAATGGCTGGACGTAGGCATGTCGCGCCAGCGCCAGCAATGCCTGGACTTGCAGCGCGAGCAATCGTGGATCAGCGCGATCGGTCCTGACCTGTTGCAGGCTGGCCAGCGCCTGTTCGCGCATCAACGCTGAGGTCCGGCCATCGGTTGTCACCGTCGCGAGCAGCAGCTTCGCGGCCATCGTCGGCAGCAGTGTGCCAGCCTCCTGGGGATGTTTGGCAAGCATCGGATCAAGGATGTCCAGCGCCTTTTGTGCCGATTGGCGCGCCGCCTTGATCTGTCCGCCCGCATGCAGTTCGGCGGCCCGTTCGGTCAGCGCTTGCGCGTAACCGCTTTGCCAGCCCTCGTTGCCGGCGTCCATTTTCGTCAGGGCCTGCAAGCTCGCGATGGCGCTGTCATTCAACACCGCGGCCGCAGTCGTGTGGCCGTTCAGTCGTTGCAACCTCGCCAACTGCGACGAGTACAAGGCAAGCAGATGCTGCATGCCGGTGTCGCGTGGCTCGAGCGCCCTCAACTGTTTGGCCATGGCAACGGACTGTTGCAAATTGCCAATACCTGCGCGTGTGTTGCCTGCCAGTGCCAGGGTGCGACCCAGGATCGCGTGGGCTCGAAGCGCGTCATTGCGCTGGTTGTTGTTGCGCGGATCGTTATTGGACAGTCTGGTCTCGATGGCGTCATCGGCACGGTATTGGGCAATTGCCGTCGCCAGGTCTCCGCGTTGCAGTGCGACCTTGCCCAGATTGTTGCGCGCGGTGCCCACAGCCACCTGGTATTCAACAGCCGCAGGTTTTGCCGCGGCTGCCGTCAGTGTTTCATCCAGCATGTGCTGGTAGGCAAGCACTGCCGCCGACGATTGCCCGCGCGCTTCCAGCACATGGCCAATATTGTTGTCGACATACGCCAACTGCAGCTGCAACGCCGGGTCGTTCGGGGTTGCGGCCAACGCCGGGTGCAGGGCTTGCTTGGCAGATTCAAAATCCTGCTGCGCGTCCTTCAGCGCGCCCTGCTGCCAATGCATCATTCCGATCCAGGCCAGTGTCTGTGAATAGGCGACCTGGAGCTTGCTGTCGGCACGGTTGGCTGCAGCCAGCCTGGAAGAGATGGCAGCCGCGGCGTGATACGCCGACAGCGCGCCGTCGAGATTGCCCAGGTCGCGTTGCCCGGTACCGATCTTCTCCAGAGCCTTGGCGCGTTGCGCCAGCGCCGTGTCGTTGACATCGGTGGAGGGCAAGGACTGGAAATACCTCATCGCCTCGGCGTCCACCGCCTGCATGATGTCCAGCCGATTCACCTGCGCCAGTTTGTCGTTGAGGTCACCAAGCATGAAAGTGACCAGGCTTTCGGCCTGTTTCTGCCGACGCTGGGCAGCATGCTGAGCGACGATCGCATCGTGTTGCGCGCTCACCGCATCGCGGCGTGAGAGCAGCGCGAACACGGCCAAGGTCGTCGTCACCGTCATCACCAGCAGCGCCAGCGCGGCAATCGCGGTCATTCGACGGTTGCGGCGTTGCAGTTCTCGCTGCTTCAGCGCGTCGAAACCAACGCCCAGCATGCCTGCGATCAGTTTCAGCTTGGCGTTGGTCTTGCCGTCCTTGCCCGGCCGCGCGTCGGCGGCGACGGGTTCGACGCGCCCGGTGGTCTGCTGCCCGTTCGCGTCCAGCTCGAAACGCAACGCGGGGCAGAAGCACTCCTCGCTTTCGCGCCCGGGCATGTCGGACGCGTCGGGTTCGCCGTCCACGATCAGGCACGCGATGCGCTCGGTGCGGCCCAGTCGCGCGTACGCCAGTACTTCCTCGTTGACCCAGCGCGATGCCGCCGACGCCGGCGAGCAGATGACGATCAGGCTTTCCGACCGCGCGAGCGCGTCGTTGACCTCGCGACCAAGGTTGTGTGCGCTGGCCAGTTCATCGCGGTCGCGAAACACCGGGTGCAAGCGGCGCGTCACCGTGCCGTGCGCGGTTTGCGTCCCGACCAGGCGCGACGGCACGCGATAGATTTCCAGCGCCTTGTGCAGCCAGTCGGCCCAGGCCTTGTCCTGGTGGCTGTAGCTGATGAAGGCGCGATACGTGACAGCGGACGACGACGTGGACACGTGAAGCCCCCTGCCGATTGCGCAACCGGGGAAGGCTCGTCGAGGCGGGGGCCGCAGATGCAAGGCTCCGTCAGGCGGGCAAAGATGGGCCAGCATCAAACGAAAATGGTGAACTCCTTGTGAAAGGAAGGGCGCGTTCGCCCCGGCGCTTTCCCGTGCAACCCACGCAGCGACCTGATGCCAGACCCACCAGAGGGATCGGTGGGTTGGCACTTGGCCTCCGATGGCCGGACGCGCTTGTATCCAGGCTGGCCGCGCGCAGAACCGCGTCACGGCCTGCCACAATAGAAAAACTATCTTTTGAACATGCCACGTCGACTCGATTCAGCCGAAGGGTTACCGCACACTCGACACGATGAGGATGACAGCCGGCGGGCGAATCCATGCGTAGCAAGCTGTTCGTGCCCGGCTCAAGGCCGGAGCTGTTCGCCAAGGCGCTGGGCGGCGATGCCGACGCCCTTTCGTTCGATCTGGAGGATGCCGTCGCGGAAGCGCGCAAGGACGCGGCGCGCGCTGCGGTGGCGGGCTTCATCGTGCGCGACGCGGTTGCACAGGCGGCCAAGCTGATCATCGTGCGTACCAACGGGCCGCAGTCGCCGCATTTCGCCGCGGACCTGGCGGCCATCGTTGGTCCGGGCGTTGGCCTGATCAACTTGCCCAAAGTCGAATCGCCGCAGGTACTGCTCGCCGCGATCAGTGCGATTGAAATGGCCGAGCGCGCGAATGGCGTTGCGCACCCGATCGGGCTGCTGGTCAATATCGAGACGCCACGCGCACTGGCGGAGGCAGCGCGTATTGCCGGCGTCCATCCCCGCGTGGCCGGGTTGCAACTGGGCTTGGGCGATCTGTTCGAACCGTGCGGCATCGACCGCAACGACCCACGCAACGTGCACGCAGCGATGTTCACCGTGCGCATGGCAGCGGCACAGGCCGGCGTGTTCGCGATGGACGGCGCCTTCGCTGCACTCGATGACGAGGCCGGCTATGTTGAGGAAGCGCAGATGGCGCGGCGGCTTGGCTTCATCGGCAAGAGTTGCGTGCATCCACGCCAGGTGGCGTTGGCCAACGCGGCATTTGCTCCATCGGAAGCCGAACTGGCGATGGCGCGCCGGATCGTGGACGCCGCCGAGCTGGCCGGCGCGCAATCGCGCGGCGCCTTCGTCGTCGATGGCAGGATGATCGACCCGCCGTTCCTCAAACGCGCGCAGGCGTTGCTCGCATCCGCAAGCCGGCGCAGCTGATGCGCGCTCGCGCGGATCGCACCATCGCTTGCATCCACGGCGCGGCGCTGCGTGTCTTGCTCGGCCTGTTGCTGATTGCTGCGCTCGTGCCGGCACAGGCGCAGAGTCTCGCGCCACTGCAAAGCGGGCAGCTGCCGTCGCTGCACGGCAGTGTGGCGGTGCGCAGCATCGCCGTGATTGATGGCCGGCCGCTGGCGATGTCTGACGCTGCAGCCTGGAGGCTGGACCGCCTTGGCAGGCACTGGATCCGCCTGCCCTGGCCCGCCGGGGCGCAGCCGGCCGCAGGCATCATTGGCGACGGCAACCAGGCCTGGCTGCTGACCACCGCACCCGGGGCGCACGCCGTCAGCGGTGTCGCCCGGGTGCATGCCAGCGACGACGCGCTTCAACTGCAGGCGCTGCCGGACTTGCCCGTTGCGCTGCGCGATGCCCACGGTGCCTGGGCCGACAACCTGCTGTCGATCGCCGGCATCGGCGCAGACGGCAAGGCGCACGTGCTGCAGTTGCAAACCGACTTGGGGCAAGCTCGTTGGCGCGCGTTGCCAGGTTGGCCCGGCGACGGGGCACCCAGTTCATTGGTCGCCCGTGCCGGGGCGTTGTTCATTACCGTGCCGGAGGCCTCCGGCGGTCGCGAACGGCTGTGGCGTCGAAACGCTGACGGCTGGAGTGAACGCGGCCAGGTGCCTGGCCGGGTGCTGCCCGGCTCCGGCCACGCATTGGGCCAGGCCAATGCCTTGTATCTGGTCGGCGATGGCGCGCACGCCGCTGCGCCGGCGCGATTGATGACTTTCCAGACCATCACCAGCGCCTGGGCCACCCTGCCCGGCGCTGCGCCCGCCGGGGTCGTCGCCGTCGGCGCATGGACGGACGGCATGTTCTGGGCACAGCCCAACGCTGGCGGTACGCAAGTCGCGTTCGGCTACGCCAGCGTGCAGTCCAGCAAGCTGCTGCTGCGCTGGCTGGACTGGGCCGTCATCGCGATCTACCTGGTGGGCATGATCGGCATCGGCCTGTACTTCTACCTGCGCGAAAAGCGCAACTCCACAGCAAGCTTTTTTGTCGGCGGTCGCAGCATCCCGTTCTGGGCGGTGGGCGTGAGCCTGTACGCCACCAACACCAGCTCGATCAGTTTCATCGCGATACCGGCCAAGGCCTTCGAGACCAACTGGCAATACCTCACCAACAACCTGATCGCCGTGCTTGGATTGATGTTCGTGGCGGTGTGGATCGTGCCGCTGCTTCGCCGGCTCGACTTGATGAGCGTGTTCTCGTACCTGGAAACCCGCTTCCACCCGGCCATCCGCATGCTTGCCAGTGCACTGTGCATCGTGATGCAGATCGGCAGCCGGATGAGCGTGATCCTGTTCCTGCCGGCGCTGGCGATCGCCACCATCACCGGCATCGACGTGGTGTGGAGCGTGCTGATCATGGGCGTGTTCACCATCTTGTACACCACGCTGGGCGGCATGAAGGCGGTGATCTGGACCGACTTTGTGCAGGTGTTCGTGATGTTCGGCGGCGCGCTGTTCGCGATCGGCTTCATCATCTCGCACATCCATGGTGGCGTGCCGGCCTTCTTCCATGCGGCCATGGCCGA
>JBDTIE010000188.1:0-2391 GCA_039936515.1 Rhodanobacter sp.
ACCGCGAAGGCGAGCGCTGGGAATGGGTGGCCGACAGTTATCCGGCCGGCGCCGTGTCGTTGCGCTCGGTCGCCGATGGCAACTTCGTGGTGGTCGATCGCACCAACGGCAAGCAGAGCATCATCGCCGAGGTCGACTACAGCGCCGCCGCGGTGACGTTGTACGAAGGTGCCATCCACATGATCCAGGCCGTGCCCTACCAGGTCGAACGGCTGGACTGGGAGGGGCGCAAGGCCTACGTCACACGCACCCACGTCGACTATTACACCGACGCCATCGACTACACCAAGCTCAAGGTGCTGGACTGTTTTGCCAGCACCGCTGCGGGCTGCGGGCAGGCCGCGCACGGCGAGGTGCACGTCGTGCGCCGCGTTGCCGGCTACAAGAAGATCCGCTACTACAGCCACGAGAACATCGGCTATGGCCCGGTCAACCTGCCCGACCAGGAATTGCACACCACCGCGGTGTGGTGGCAGTTGCCGCAGTCGGCGCTGGATGCGGCCTTCGCCGACCGCCAGCAGGCGCTGGACGGCTTTCTCGGTGCGGCCTGCGCGTTGCATCTGGTTGCCACGGTTGCGGTCATGGCCGAGCAGCGTGATCTGCAGAAATCCGTCGGCAGCGGCGATGGCGCGTGGTTCGCCAGCGCCGATCAGCGCGGCCGCGGGCAACTGCGCAGCGGTGGTGACGGCCAGGCCACGACCCTGGCAATGGACGCCCCGTTCACGCCAACGGTCTACCTGTACGACGCCTTCCCCGGTGGCGTGGGCCTCAGTGCGCCGCTGTACGCACGCGGTGCGGAGCTGCTGGCGCATGCGTTGAGCCTGGTCGAACATTGCGATTGCCGCAGCGGGTGCCCGGCGTGCGTCGGCCCGATCCTGGCCGCAGACGAAGACGCGCAGCGCACGCCCAAGGCGCTGGCCACCCGCGTGCTGGCGATGTTGATCGGCCCATGAGCGCACTGATCGACAAGCTGCGTGGCTTGCGGCGCGAGGCTGGCCTGGTGGGCGCCACTGCCGGTGCCGGCAGCGTGCCGATGCCCGACGATTTGCGCCGCCTGCTGCAACTGCGCGCCCGCAGCGCGCAAGCGCACTACACACCCGCTTCGCGTGACCGCGAGGTGCCCGGGGTCGAGATTGCGCCGGGCTTGCGCTGCACCGAGGCGTGGCTCGACTGGTCGCCGCCAGCTACCCAACTCGATGCGCGGTTTGCACGCGTCAGCGCGCCGGTGACCTGCGCGCGCCTGCTGCATTTCGACACCGAAACCACCGGCCTGGCGGGCGGCACCGGCACCCGTGCGTTCATGATCGGCGCCGGCGACTGGGTGGGCGAACGTTTTCGCATCCGCCAGCTGACCATCACCACCATGGCCGCAGAGGCGGCGATGCTGCGCACGTTTGCCAGCTGGGTTGCACGCGACACGGTGCTGGTCAGCTACAACGGCAAGTGCTACGACGCCCCGCTGCTGGCCACGCGCTACCGCCTGGCACGACTACCCAATCCGCTGCGGGAACTGGCCCATCTGGATTTGCTGCACCCCGTGCGCCGGCACTGGAAGGGGGTATGGGAAAACTGCCGCCTGGCCACCGCCGAGCGGCAGTTGCTGGGCGTGGTGCGCGAGGACGATCTGCCCGGTTCGGAGGCGCCCGCGGCGTGGCTGACCTACCTGCGCGGCGGCTCGGCCGCCAACCTGCGGCGCGTCGCCGAGCACAACGCGCAGGATTTGAAGAGCCTGGCCGGCGTGCTGGTGCGCATGGCCGGCATGAGCGAATACGCCGATGGCGACCGGCGGCCAACGCCGGCAGCAAGCAGCAGGACGACGACCACCGGTCCGCGACCGGCGCAGGCGCGCGCAGCCGGCATGGAGCCAGCACGCGCGCTGGATTCACCCTGCGGCGTTGACTAGTATCGGACGTTCATCCCCCGCAAGGACGTCCCCGTGAAAAGACTGCTGCTGTGCGCGCTGATCCTGTCCGCTTGCCCGTTGGCGTTGGCCGCGACCCTGCCCACTTTCAGCCCCGAGCGGCTTTCGCAAGATGTGAAGACACTTTCCTCCGACGCGTTCGAGGGCCGCGGTCCGGCGACGCCGGCCGAACAAAAGACCATCGACTACGTGGTTGCGCAGCTGCAGGACGCCGGCGTGCAGCCGGGCGGCGACCTCAAGGACGGCAAGCGCGCGTGGACCCAGGCCGTGCCGCTGCTGCGCACTGAAATCATCGGCGCACCGGCGCTGACGGTCAACGCCGACGGCAAGCAACAGGTGCTGACCCAGGGCAACGAGATTGCCGTGCGCGCGCCCATGGACGGCTCGACGTCCGTGGCGATTTCAAACGCCCCGCTGGTTTTTGTCGGCTATGGCGTCGACGCACCCGAACGCCACTGGAACGACTTCAA
>JBDTIE010000189.1:0-9467 GCA_039936515.1 Rhodanobacter sp.
TAGACGATGGACGGATTGGACGGTGCCACTGCCACCGCGATGCGGCCGAATGGTTTTACCGGGAAACCCTTGTTGGCCTGGTCGGTGATCTCAGTCCATGACTTGCCGCCGTCCGCCGAACGGAACAGTCCGCTGGCCGATGCGGCGGTGGGCGACTGGCCGCCGGAGCGGAAGTTCCAGCCCTCGCGGCGGAAGTCCCACATGCCGGCAAACAGCACGTTCGGATTCTGCGGGTCCATCGCTAGTGACGAGCAGCCGGTGGACAGGTTGCGGCCCTTCAGCACCAAGGCCCACGACTTGCCGCCATCGGTGGTCTTGTACAGGCCGCGGTCGGCCGAGTCGCTCCACAACTTGCCCGGCGCGCAGGCGTAGACGGTGTTGCTGTCCTTGGGGTCGATGACGATCTTGGAAATGCGCTCCGAGTTCTTCAGACCCATGTTGGCCCAGGTCTCGCCACCGTCGGTGGACTTGTAGATGCCGTCGCCGATCGAGACCGAATTACGCGTCCATGACTCGCCGGTGCCGACCCACACGGTGTCGTGATGTTGCGGATCGATCTCGATGTCGCCGATCGACTGCACCGACTGCTTGTCGAATACCGGCGTGTAGGTGGTGCCGCCGTCGTTGGACTTCCACACGCCGCCGCTGGCAGCGCCGACGTAGATCAGCAGCTTGCCGTTTTTTTCCGGCGCAGCGGCCAGCGCGGCGATACGCCCGCTCATCGCGGCTGAGCCGATGTTGCGTGCGCCGAGGCCGGAGATCGCGCCAGCGTCGAAACTGGCCATGCCGTCGCTCGCTGGCGGTGCGGCGAGCGCGAAGGCGCTGGCCAGCGACAAGGCAACGGCGAGCGCGGAAGCGACGAGACGTTTCTGCAGGAGGGATTTCATCACTTCGCTCCTTTCGTGGTGCTGGCTGTGGCGCTGACTGGAAACGCGAACAGACTGTCGTCTATCGGCACGTTTGCACTGGCCTTTGACACGGTGAGCTGCTGGTTGC
Source organism: Rhodanobacter sp. (assembly GCA_039936515.1). Classification (GTDB taxonomy): domain Bacteria; phylum Pseudomonadota; class Gammaproteobacteria; order Xanthomonadales; family Rhodanobacteraceae; genus Rhodanobacter. The sequence continues at coordinate 997 of JBDTIE010000189.1, forward strand.
CGCCATTACCATCACCGGAGCTGGTGGTCGATGAGAACGGGAAGTACACGCCGTTAATCCGTTCGTAATCACCGTAGTCGGTCACCGATTTCACTTCGGTGCCGCGCACCGTCATCTGGCTGACCGTGCGGATGGTCAGGAAGTAATCCGGATCGAGATAGACGTATTCGATGTCGCCGTTCTTCAAGGTGACCTTGAGCTTGTGCGCCTGGGTGCCGTCGATGTCTTCGGTGCCGAGATAGGCCAGCGTGCTGCCTCGAGCCTTCCAGTTCACCAGCGGGCCGCCGATCGAGGCATCGTCGGAAAGTCCCTTGGCGTCGTCGCCGGACATCCGTTCCGGATCGCGGCGCCCCTGGAACGGTGAGATCTGCCACGCCTCTTTGCCGTTCCAGGCCTGGATCTGGGTCAGGCCCTGGATCGTCGCTTCCATCCGGGTCGAGTCCGGCGCCTTCTGGTACGAGGTGAATGCGAGTTCGAACTGACCGCCGATGCGCAGCTTGCCTTCGAGTTTCAGCGTGGTAATCGCGTGAATCTGGTCAATTCCGCCGCGAGCGGCGAGGTTCTTGGTCACCAGTTCGTCCGCCGTCATCGCCTGCACGGATGTGGCAACCAGCAATAACAGTGCACAGCACAGCATTGGCATACGCATGGAACCAGTCCCCTTCCGATAGCGCCCGCAGGCTGCGGGCTTTCGAATGGCCGCATGGTGGGCGGCCAGCACGGTACATGCGTCTCTCGCAACAGCGGAGTGCATGCGACAGGCCTGCAGCTTACGCCCGCAAAACGCGTCCAGCGACGGCTCGGCGGATAGACCTCTGGCCTATGGCGTCAGATCACGCAGCGGGCGATAGTGTGAGGCTGGATTGCTTTTCGGGGTAACCGATGTCGATTTCGCACCGCGCCCTGTTGCCGTTCGCCGTGGTGCTGGCGCTTGCTTCGCTGGCTACCAGCGCGCAACAGGCGGATTCGTCTACCAAGGATGCCGCCACCACCACGCGCAGGAACACCACCAATCTGGCGCCGGTCGCCGTGAGCGCGGAGACCTGGCGCGAGACGGTGCAGGCCAAGCTGGAACATCAGATGTCCGAGGTGGACGGCACCAAAGTCACGGTGACCAAGAAGACTACGGTTACCCATCTGAATCAGCAGCCCACGGTGATCGGCAACAACCTCGACCAACTGCTGGTGCGCACGCCGGGCATCCAGGTTTCGCAGCAACCCACGCCGACCCAGTTCAACCTGAGTTATCGCGGGCTGGGCAATCCGCAGGAATCGGAATACGTGCTGGTGCTACAGGACGGGATTCCGCTGGAAAGCGACTGGATCGGTTTTCCGACCCTGTATGCGATCCCGCTGACCCAGAGCCTCTCCGACGTGCAGATGATCCGCGGTGGCTCCAGTCTGCTGTACGGGCCCGAGCCGGCGCCGGTGATCAACTTCATCAGCAAGCGGCCCAAACCCGGCGCGCCATTCTCGGCCAGCACCGAGCAGGTGATTGGGAATCATGGTCTGTATTCCACGTTCAACACGCTCGAAGGCAGCAGCGGTGCGTGGACCTTCCGTGCCAATACCGCCTACGTGCGTAGCGACGGCAGCCGGCCCAACGCGCAATCGCAGATGCGACAGAGCGACCTGTACCTGGAGTACCGCCCCAGCGCCAAGCAGCTTTGGTGGATTGACCTGCATGCCATCGACGCCGATTCGGGTGATGCGGGTCGGCTCGGCTATCCGCAATGGCAGGCCAACCCGCGCGCCACGCCGACACCGTACAACCGCGACTGGGTCGATCGCGACCAGCTCGTGCTGGGACAGCGCAGCGAGTTTGGCGATGGCTGGATGTTCGAGGGCAAGGCCTGGTTCGCCTGGCAGGATCTGGCCAGCCGCTCGGCCGCCAACAGTGTTTCCGGCCAGCCGTCGCCGGGCAGCACCACACTGCAGGATGAGATGTTCCGCACCGCGGGTACCGACCTGCGCCTGCGCAAGAAGTGGGGCCGCGGCAACGCGTTCACCATCGGCACCACGCTGTTCCATGGCAACGATCCGTTCCGGCAGTGGACCAGCAACGATCTCTATGTCGACCGTTACAACCGCAGCGGCACACCGCGGCTGGTGCAAGCGCGCACCTCGAACTACGCGGCAGTCTTCGCCGAGAACGCGTTCCGCCTGCCGCACGAATTCCACATCGTGCCGTCGGTGCGACTGGAACACGAGCGGGTCGCCGTCGATGAAACGGTACGACCACCCTTTCTCAGTCGGCCGCTGATCAAGCAGGCGGATGCGCGCACGGTGCCGTTGTTCGGGCTCGGCATCGGCAACGACTTCGGCCAGGGTCATGCCAACGAAACCTACTTCAATGTGTCGCAGGGCTGGCGTCCGCTGCGTTACTTCGACATGGCCTCGCCGTTCGCCAACATCCTGCCGGATCAGGCGCCCAATCCGTCGAAGTCACTATCGTATGAGCTGGGCGTGCATGGCGTGCCGGTGACCGGTCTGTACTACGACGTCAGCCTGTTCCTGATCAATTTCAAGAACCAGATCGAGGCGGTGCACCTCAACAATGTGGACGTGGTCGAGGTGAATACTGGCGACACCCGCAGCCGCGGTTTCGAGGGCCAGCTCAACTACGACTTCTTCGCGCCCACTCCACTGGCTGATCACGGCGAGCACCTGGAAGCCTTCATCAACGCCAGCCTGCTCAAGGCGCGCTATACGGCCAGCGCCACGCCGGGGCAGGTCGGCAAGATTCCTGCCTATGCGCCGCGTTACCTGATCAAAGCCGGCGTCACCTGGCGCGTCGAGCAGCGGGTCAAGCTCAGCCTCACCGCGGTGTCGTCTGCCGCGCAGTTCTGGCAGTCCTCCGATCAGCCGCGGGGTAGCGGCAGCACCTATTTGCCGGCGCGGATTCCGGCCTATACCGTGCTGGATCTGGCCAGCGACTGGCAGTTCAACCGCCACGTGACACTGCTGGCCGGGGTCAGCAATCTGACCAATCGTCAGTACTACAACAGCGTGTGGCAGACCGGTCTGGAGCCGGCATTGGGGCGCTCCTGGTACACGGGAGTGCGCTTGGCGTTGTAAGTGGCGCCCGTGCTGCGGGCGTTGCTCGTCGCCAGCACTTCTCCGGCCACTCGATTGTTGCCAGCAGCAGTGGCGCCTGGACATTGTCGAGCATCTTCCTACCGGCGTGCTGTTGCGCCGTTATCCAGATGGACGCGTGGAGAAATTGCTCGATGGCCTGCACTTCGGCAACGGGCTGGCGCTGGCGCAGGACGAGTCTTTCATCATCGTGGCCGAGACCAATGCGGCGCGGCTGCTGCGTTACTGGTTGACCGGCGAGCGCGCCGGTCAGCATGAGGTGTTTGCCGAGTTGCCGGGATATCCGGACAACCTTACGATGAGCGCCGATGGGCTGATCTGGGTAGCGCTGGCTTCGTCGCACAATGCGTTGCTGGAGAAGATCCACCAGCTGCCGCTGTTCATGCGCAAACTGATCGCGCGCCTGCCCGAATCTCTGCAACCAGCACCTGAAAAGATTGCCTGGGTGATGGCGCTGAATGCTCAGGGACGCATCGTGCATGACTGCTGCTGGAAGGATGGTGGCTACAGAATGGTCACCGGCGTCTGCCAACATCGCGGCACGGTTTATCTGGGCAGCATGCTTGAGCCGGCGTTGCTCGCCTTCGACCTGCCCGCAACGACAGCTTGATCTGCTGATGACGAGGCCCGCCATCGGCGGGCCTCGCGTTGCTGACGCCTCGCATGGTTCAGCGTTGATGGTCGTCACGCTTGGCCGGTGTGGCTCGACCGCGCGGCGCGGCGGCGTGCGCCACCGGCCGCCCATTCGCTGGCCGGGAAGGGCCACGTGCGTAGTTTTGTGTCGGGCGATAATCCTGCGGCGCGTTGCGCGTGACGGCGGCATTCTGGGGCCGGTATGCGTTGCCGCGATCGACCATGGCCGGACGCTCGTTGGCGCGGTTTTGTTCCGGCTGCGCATAGCCGCGGTTCTGCGTTGATGGCGTATAGCCGCCCGCAGCGGCAGAACGCATCGACTGGTTGCCGTGCGGCGCGAAGCTGGCGGATCGCATCTCCTGATTCCCACGTGGCGCAGCACCGGCCGCACGCATCGCGTTGCCTTGGTCAGCGATCCTCGCCTGCGGCGCGCCATGGTTCACTGACGCGCGCAGCGACTGCGTATGGCTGGCCATGTCACGTTGCCGCAACTGCGCCGCGACCGGAGCCGTGTGCTGTTCACGACCCCAAGCCGCCTGCTGTGGCGTGGCGCGTGCAGCGATGCCACGTGGTCCACCGTTGAAGCTGGTGCGGTTGTTGATGATCCTGGTGTTGTTGACCACGGTCCGGTTATAGACGTTGCGGATGTTGCCACTGACGCGATTCACGCTGCGGTTGTAATAGAAGCCGCCGCCGCGCCAGTAACCGCCTTCATAACCGTTGCCGCCATAGCCGTAGCCGTAATTGATGCCGCCGTAGAAGCCAACGTGCCGACCCCAATAACCGCGATGGAAGATATAGACGCCATCACCCCAGCCCCAGTATCCCGGCGTCCACAGCCCACCCACAAACGGTGGCAGCACCCAAGCGCCGGGCACCCAGTAATAACCATCGCCACTCCAGGCCCAGTAGCCGGGGGTCCACAGATAACCGTCGCCGGGAATCATCGGCTGCTCGTATATCGGCAGGATCGGCGGCGCGATGTTGACTGACACGTACACGCCCGCGTGTGCCGGGGTGGGAATCGCGGCGATGGTGCCGATGGCACCGATGGCCAGCAGGGCGCCTGCGGCGCGCACGAGCCAGCTGTGTCGTAGCGAAAAGGTGAGGGTGGTGACGGGAGTTTGCATGACGGCTTCCTGAGCGTGGTCGTGTGTATCAATAACGCACGAATGGCCGTAGCGGAGACGATGCGCCTGAGAGGGAGTTCGGTAGGGTTCATCGCGGAAGCGTCGCAAGTTCATGCCTGCCTGCCATGCCCGTGGTGGCGCTGCCATGACCGTGGTGGCGGAGTATCGTCGGCGACTCGTGCTGCGTGCATCTACTGGGGGTCCCATGTTGCTTCGTCATGCGCTTCGTTCAGCCATTCTTGTCAGCGCGTTGCTGCTTTGCGCGACCAACCAGGTCGCCGCCGAAGCACCGGTGTCGAGCGATGTTTCCGGCGCGATGGAGTGGCGCCAGTTGGGTCCGTTTCGCGGCGGCTGGGCCACCATGGCAGCGGGTGTTTCGTCAAAGCCCGACACTTTCTATATCGGTACCGCCGGCGGCGGCGTGTGGAAGACCGATGATGTAGGACGCACTTGGCACTCGCTGTTCGACCACCAGCCGGCCTCGTCGATCGGCGCGCTGGCGTTGGCACCGTCTGACCCGAACGTGATTTACGTCGGCAGCGGTCAGGTGGCCGCGCGCTACGACATCGGCGCTGGCAACGGCGTGTATCGCTCCGCCGATGGTGGCAAGACTTGGCAGCACATGGGCCTCGATGAAACGCGGCATATCGGGCGCATCCTGGTCGATCCGCAGCATCCGGATACCGTGTTGGTCGGTGCGCTCGGGCACTACTTCGGACCGAACCCTCAGCGCGGCGTGTTCCGCTCCACCGACGGCGGCAAGCACTGGCAGCAGACGCTGATCATCAACGACGACACCGGCATCGTCGACATGGCCGCCGATCCGGCCAACCCCGCGATCGTCTACGCGGCGGCATGGCAGGTGCGCAATTATCCATGGCTGTCCTACTTTCAGCCGAACGCGGGGCCGGGCAGCGGGCTGTATCGATCCAGCGACGGCGGTGTGACCTGGAAGCGGCTTGGCGGTGGCGGTTGGCCAACCGGTGCGCTGGGTCGTATCGGTATCGCTACTGCGCGCGGCGGGCGGGTGTACGCGGTAGTCAACGATGCCGGCGCACCCGCGCAGAGCGGCCTGTACCGATCCGACGATGGCGGCGCGCACTGGCGGGCGATGAGCCACGCCGACTGGTTGGCAAACGATTATTTCAGCCGCATCACGGTCGACCCGAGTGATCCCGACCGCATCTATTCGGCGGGCCAGTCGATCCGCGTCTCCGACGACGGCGGCAAGCATTGGAAAGTGTTCAAGGGCGCGCCCGGCGGCGACGATTACCATTTCGTCTGGATCTACCCGCGCAACACGCAGCGCATGATCACCGCCAGCGATCAGGGCGCGGTGATCACCGTCAATGGCGGGCAGAGCTGGAGCAGTTGGTACAACCAGCCGACCGGCCAGTTCTACCACCTCGCCGCCGACAACCGCTTCCCGTACTGGATCTATTCCGGTCAGCAGGATTCCGGCACGGTCGGCATCGCCAGCCGCAGCGACTACGGCGCGATCAGCTTCCGCGACTGGCGCCCGGTCGGCGGCGATGAACGCGACTACGACGTGCCCGATCCGGCTGATGCCAACGTGGTGTTCGGTTCGGGTCTCGGCGGTCGCGTGTCACGCTGGAACCGGCAGACCGGCGTGGTGCAGAACGTCACTCCATGGCCGGTCAACAGCTACGGCCTGCGCCCCACGGACTTCAAATATCACTACACCTGGATCACCCCGATTGTGTTTGCGGCCAAGCCGCCATACGCGTTGTACATGGGTGCGCAGGTGCTGTTCCGCAGCACCGATCAGGGCGCGCACTGGGATGTGATCAGCCCGGTGTTGAATGGCAAGGGTGCCGGCGGCCCAAACTGCGATGGCAATCCCACCTCGGCGCAGGCGCGGACCTGCGGCTACGGCGTGATCTATTCAATCGCGCCCTCACCGCGCAGCAACGATGAGATCTGGATCGGCACTGACGACGGTTTGATCCAGCGTACCGCCGATGGTGGCAAGAGCTGGCACAACGTCACCCCGAAAGGCCTGCGCGCATGGGGCCGGATCGACTCGCTCGATGTCTCCGCGGTGCAGGCAGGCACCGCTTATGCTGCGATCGACGGTCATCGCCAGGACGATTTCAGCCCGCACCTGTGGCGTACGCATGACAACGGCGCTAGCTGGACCGACATTTCTGCCGACCTGCCAAAAACCAGTTTCACCACCGTGTTGCGCGCCGACCCCGTGCGTGCCGGTCTGCTTTACGCCGGTACCGACCAAGGCGTGTTCGTTTCCTTCGACGATGGCGGCCACTGGCAGTCGTTGCAGCGCAATCTGCCCACCGCGTGGGTGCGCGACTTGCTGGTGCACGGCAACGACCTGATCGTTGCGACTCAAGGTCGCGCGATCTGGGTGCTAGACGACGTCACGCCACTGCGCCAAGCGAGCGTCGAAATCGCTAGCGCTCCGGCACATCTCTACACGCCGGCAACGGCCGTGCGCGTGCGCGCCAACGAGAACCGCGACACCCCGCTGCCGCCAGAAACGCCGCTGGGCAAGAACCCGCCGGCTGGCGCGGTGATCGACTACCGCCTCGCGCATGCTGCGAAAGATCCGGTGACGTTGGAGATCCGCGACAGCGCCGGCCAGCTGGTGCGCCGCTTCTCCAGCGCTGATAAACCCGCCGAACTCGACGCCGACCGCTACTTCGCCAAAGGCTGGTTGCGCCCCGGTGCACCACTGTCGGCCCGTGCCGGCGCGCATCGTTTCGTGTGGGACCTGCGCTACGCGCGGCCGCAAGCGATCCAGTACGGCTACAGCATCTCCACCAGCTGGGATTCGGATACGCCGGTGACCCCGGAAGGTCCGATGGCCGCACCCGGCACCTATCAACTGGTGCTGCAGGTCGACGGCAAATCCTATCAAGCGCCGCTCAAGGTAGTGATGGATCCGCGCGAGACAGCAGTCACTCAGGCGGATCTGGTCGCCGGCGTGGCTTTCTCGCAGGACATCGGCAAACAGTTGCTGCAGGTCTGGCAGAACTACGGCCAAGTGCAGGCCGTGCGCGAACAATTGACCACGCTCGACGGCAAATTGGCGAGTGATGCTGCCCACGCCGCGCAGCGCGCCTCCGTTGAAGCGTTGCTCAAACAGACCGCGCCACTGGTCAGCGGCAGCGGAGAGGACAGCCTGAATCTGCGCGCGATCAACGACGGGCTCACTGATATCGCCACCGATGTTGAAGGCGCCGACCATGCGCCGACTGATGGGCAGAGACAGGTGGTTGCGGAGAGCGAGGCTCGCTATGGCAAGGCGCAGGCGCTATGGCAGAAGGTGCGCGATGGTGATCTGCCGAAGCTCAATGGCGAGCTGCGGGTGGCGAACCTGACCGAGGTCAAGGTGCCAGCGCTGGGTCAGGTTCGACAGAAAAAGTCCGAGGAGTCGGAAGATATGCCGTGAGCTTGCCCAAGTTCAGGGCGCGCATGCTGACGCCTGGCCTCGTGTACGTCAAACGGCAGCTTTGGGGCGGGTTGTTAGAGGCGGCGACCGGCTCGTGTTGATCGTCAGCAAACGACCCGTTGCTGCCCGTGACGAACGGCTGCTTTGCGGCGATCCAGTTGAGCAATTAAATGTCTGGG
>JBDTIE010000190.1:0-3247 GCA_039936515.1 Rhodanobacter sp.
GCGCAATCGCGTCGGCGTCTTCCTGCAGCGCCGCGCGCACCACGTCTTCGACCGAGCGGTTATGCCCCAGGTGCACCACTTCGGCGCCCTGGCTCTGGATGATCCGCCGCATGATGTTGATCGCCGCATCGTGGCCGTCGAACAGGCTGGCGGCAGTGACGAAGCGCAGCGGCGGGATTTCGGCCGGCGCAGCGGCCGCGGGGAGGTGGTTGGCAGGCGTACTCATGGTGACTCCAGAACTTTGGGTGTCCGACCACATTGATTCTAGTGGCACAGCCATTCCCCCGCCCGCAGGCGTGTACATGCCGTGCACACAGCCCTCGACGGCTGTGGTTATGCTCGAAGGACTACCCAGACGACGGAGCCTGCCATGCGCCATTGCCATTGGATGCCAGCGCTGCTTGTACTTGCCCTGAGCGCGTGCGTCACCTCGCCCACCGGCCGATCGCAACTGATGATGGTGTCGGACAGCCAGATGAGCCAGATGGGGCTGAGCGCCTTCAACACCATGCGCAGCGAGGGCAAGTTTGTCGACGCGCCGCGCGACCGTGCCTACGCCAGCTGCGTGGCCAACGCGCTGGTTGCGGTGTTGCCGCCACCATGGAACACGCAGCAGTGGGAAGTGCAGATCGTCGGCGACGACAGCGCCAACGCCTTTGCCTTGCCCGGTGGCCGCATCGGCGTGAACCGCGGCATGTTCAAGGTCGCCACCGACCAGAACCAGCTGGCCGTAGTACTTGGCCATGAATTGGCGCACGTGGTCTCGCGCCACGGCGCGGAGCGGGTGTCGGACAACCTGGCCACGCAGGCGGCGGTGGCCGCCGGCACGGCGTACGCCGGCAGCCGCGGCGATACCGCCGGCTACACCGCCGCGGCGCTTGGCCTGGGCGCCCAGGTGGGCATCCTGCTGCCGTTTTCGCGTATCCAGGAGAGTGAAGCGGACACGCTGGGCCAGCGCTACATGGCGCAGGCCGGCTTTGACCCGCGCGCGGCCGTGACCTTGTGGCAGAAGATGGATCAGCAATCTGGCGGCAAGGCGCCGGCGTTCTTGTCCACCCATCCGGCGCCGGGCAATCGCGCGCAGCGGCTGGGGCAGCAGGCGCAGGCCCTGCTTGGCAGCTACGAACAGGCGCGCAGCAGTGGCCGCGCGCCCAATTGCCGTCGCTGAGCGTGGCAGCTGTGACACGGCGGGCAAACATTGGCCGGCGACGCGGCGTCGTGGCGTCGCCGTGCTGCGCTGCCGCAGTCCGCCGCGGCCGAAGGTACTAAACTGCCCGCTTTGTTTGTCCGGCAGCGAGCATCAAGCATCGCCACGCCTCGCCTGCCGTCCAAGGCACCCCGCCGCCGTTCGGGCGCATCGCACCGCAAATCCATGGAGTCACCGCTGCAATGATCTTTGAAACCATCGAAAAGACCGGTCACGAAGAAGTCGTGTTCTGCCACAACAAGGACGCCGGGCTGAAGGCGATCATCGCCATCCACAACACGGTGCTGGGGCCGGCGCTGGGTGGCTTGCGCATGTGGCCGTACAAGAGCGAACAGGAAGCGGTCAACGACGCGCTGCGTCTGTCGCGCGGCATGACGTTCAAGAACGCGGTTGCCGGGCTGAACCTGGGCGGCGGCAAGGCGGTGATCATCGGTGATCCGGCCAAGGACAAGTCCGAAGCGCTGTTCCGCGCGTTCGGCCGCTTCGTCAATTCGCTGAACGGGCGCTACATCACCGCCGAGGACGTCGGCATCGACGTCAATGACATGGAATACGTGTTCCGTGAAACCGAATACGTCACCGGCGTGCACCAGGTGCATGGCGGCTCGGGCGACCCGTCGCCGTTCACCGCGTTCGGCGCGTTGCAGGGCGTGATGGCCACGTTGCAGGCCAAGCACGGCAACGAGGACGTGGGCAAGTACAGCTACGCGGTACAGGGCGCCGGCCATGTCGGCAGCGAGTTCATCAAGCTGCTGCGCGAGCAGGGTGCGAAGGTGTTCGTCACCGACATCAACAAGGCTGCCGTGCAGCGCTGCGTGGACGAGCTTGGATGCGAGGCGGTGGACCCCGAGGCGATCTATGACGTGGACGCGGACGTATTCTCGCCGTGCGCGCTGGGCGGCACGATCAACGAGCAGACCATCGACCGCATCAAGGCGCAGATCATCTGCGGGCCGGCCAACAACCAGTTGTCCACCGACGAGGTCGGCGATGAGCTGCAGCGCCGCGGCGTGTTGTACGCGCCCGACTATGCGGTCAACGCCGGCGGCGTGATGAACGTGTCGCTGGAGATCGACGGCTACAACCGTGAACGCGCCATGCGCATGATGCGCACGATCTACTACAACCTCGGGCGCATCTTCGAGATCGCCAAGACCCAGAACATCGCCACCTACAAGGCTGCGGACCGCCTGGCTGAAGAGCGCATCAACGCCATCGGCAAGATCAAGCTGCCGCACATGGGCAACAACAGCACGCGTTTCCAGGGACGCATGCGCGGTCAGTAATCGTGTTGCGCGTTTGACGAAGAGCCGCCTTATGGGCGGCTTTTTCGTGCGTAGGGCGGAGACTGCCCGCCGTCCAACGCATTGGCGTTCGAGAAGCTGGCGGGCGGTGCCCGCCCCACTCCGCACGCCGGAAAAATCGCCAGTGTGTAGGGCGGCATTGCCCGCCGCCCAACGCATTGGCGTGCGAGAAGCTGGCGGGCGGTGCCCGCCCTGCGGCGCACCACTGCAAAGGCCGTTGCGCTTCCGCGGTACCATCACGGTTCAACACAGGAGCCACCATGCGCGCGTTTCCGCTTGGAGAAGACATCGATCTGCTGCGTGACAGCGTGCGCGCGTTTGCCGACAAGGAAATCGCCCCGCGCGCGGATCGCATCGATCGCGACAACCTGTTTCCGGCCGACCTGTGGCGCAAGTTTGGCGAGATGGGCCTGCTTGGCGTCACCGTATCGACCGAGTTTGGCGGCAGTGGCATGGGCTTTCTCGCGCACATGGTGGCGATGGAGGAAATCTCGCGCGCGTCCGGCTCGGTCGGGCTGTCCTATGGCGCGCACTCCAACCTGTGCGTCAACAACATCTTTCACAACGGCAACCCGGAGCAGCAGCGCAAGTACCTGCCGCGCCTGTGCAGCGGCGAGCATGTCGGCGCGCTGGCGATGAGCGAGCCGGGCGCCGGCTCGGACGTGGTCGGCTCGATGAGCTGCAAGGCCGAGCTGCGCGGCGACGTGTGGGTGGCCAACGGCACCAAGATGTGGAT
>JBDTIE010000191.1:0-1944 GCA_039936515.1 Rhodanobacter sp.
GTGCCACGCCCGTGGCTGATCGACGACGCCACTGCGCTCAGCCTCGCCCATCAGCCACCGGCCACTCTCGGCGAGTTGGAGCAACGTAGTCGGGGCCAGCGCGCGCTGCGCAGTTCGCCGCGCAAAGACTTGTTCGGCCTGTTTGCCACTCCAGTGGATGCCGCGGAAATTGCGGCCACCGCCGCCATCGCCGGCCATGCCCACGGCGCAAGCAAGCAAGCCTTGGGTGCAATGAAACAACAGGTGGATGCGCTCGCGCTGGAGCTCGACCTGCCCTCCGGCCTGTTGTGCCCGCGCAAGGTGCTGGAGGACTACGCCGTCACCGCCGTATGGCCGGAGTTTCTCGACGGTTGGCGCCACGACCTGCTGCACGACCGCCTGACATCGCTGCTTGCCGATTGAGCCGGGCCTGCGTCGGCGGGCGTTCCCTGGGCAGGCTATTGCGGCGGCCAGAGCGCCCCCTTCAGCCTGCCGGCAGCTTCCCCCGCTGCGAAGGGGAAGCGAACCGGGCGTGTGCCACCGGCAAAATGTCTTGGCGAACACCGGCGGCACTGCTAACATTCGCGGCTCACGTGGGGCGGTAGCTCAGCCGGGAGAGCGCTACGTTCGCATCGTAGAGGTCGTGGGTTCGATCCCCATCCGCTCCACCAAACAACGCCAGTACCGCAGGGCAGACTCGGCCAGCGGGCAACAGCGATTCAGGCCACCTGTCGGGTGGCCTTTTCGTGTGGATCCACAGCAACAGCAGTCCTCAGGCGGCAAGCGGGCAGGCCCGATCATCACGGCACGCGCAGGCAGCGCGACCAGGCGCGCTTGCGGCGACGCACCCGGTGCGCGAAGCTCTGGTCGATCGCCCCTCATCGACGTGGAAGCGCATGAAACCGGAATTCTGGCTGCAACGCTGGCGGGAAGGTCGCACCGGTTGGCACCGAGATGCAGTGATGCCTTTGCTGGAGAAGCACTGGCCGGCACTTTCGCTGCCGCGCGCCAGCCGTGTGCTGATGCCGCTATGCGGCAAATCGCTGGACATCATCTGGCTGGCGGCGCAGGGCTATAGCGTGCTGGGCGTGGAGCTGGCGTCGTTGGCGGTCGAGCAATTCTTCGCGGAAAACCACTTGCACCCGCAAACGCACACCGCAGCGGACGGGACGCACTACCGCGCCGGCAACATCGAGATCATCAATGGCGACGTGTTTGGTGTCGAGGCATCAACCCTCGCCACATGCGTCGGCGCCTATGATCGCGCTGCACTGATCGCCCTGCCCCCGACAATGCGCGAACGTTACGCACAGCGCATATACGCACGGCTTCCCGCCGGATGCCAGACGCTGCTGATCACGCTGGAATACCCGCACGAACAGATGGAAGGCCCGCCGTTCTCTGTGGACGAGGCCGAGGTGCGGCGTCTGTTCGGCGACGCCTGGGAGATCACGCAGCTCGAACGCCACGACATCCTGCATTCGCAGCCGGATTTCGCTGCGCGCGGTGTCACTGCGCTGCACACCAGCGTGTACCGGTTGTTGCGCGACGGGTAATCGGCTGTCCCTTCACACACAGCACAAGACGGGTCCACCGTATCGCATACCGCCGTACCCCGCCTTTGCATGCGTTACCGGACGGCAGCGAACCCGGTCATCTCGAACGATTGCTGACGGCCGGAGCGCCAGGGGCCGGGTCGGCGCCACCTTGCGGGCTGCTTGCCACCCCGGCACCGCCGTCGCGCTGTTTGCGTTCTGCCTCGCGCTGCATGCGATCCTGCTGGGTGCCACCGCTCTGATAGGTCGCGCCGGTCCGCACCGCGGCCGTTGCGTCGCCGTCGGCGTCGGTGGCGGCGCGCGCATCGGGCGCGTCCGGGTCGTCCACGCCGCGGTGGGGCTGCGCCTGCCCGGTACCGCTGCGGCCACCCACGCCGCCTTCGCTGACCAGCGCGTCCTCCGTGTCTGG
>JBDTIE010000192.1:0-4320 GCA_039936515.1 Rhodanobacter sp.
GGCGAGCCGATTCACCCGCGGCCCCCGTGCGGCGGTGAATCGGAGTCGACTGGCCGCCTGGCGTAAACACCGACGGCGGCCCGACAGCGGCCACGCCACTCATTCCGCGCCCCCGCCCGCCGGCAAACTGGCCAGCGCTTCGCGCATTTGCGGGCCGTTGGCAATGGCGGTGATCTTGGCCGCGTAGGACGGATCGGTGGCGTAACCGCCGCGGACCAGCGCCCGAGCGAAGCCGGCGATGTTTTCACCCTGGCCCAGGGCATGCGCATAGCGCGGGCTTTCGCTCAGCAGCCGCGCGTAATCGGCAAAGGAGTCCGACGGTGATTCGTAGGCGCGGAAGTCGTCACGCCGGCGCACGGCAACGCCTCCTTCATATTCGAGCGTGGGTACGCTGACTTTGGCGCCGTCCCAACTGCTGCCGGCCTTGATGCCAAAAAGATTGTTGCTGGAACTGCCGTCACCATGGTTGGGCAAGTGCTTGCCCCAGCCGGTTTCCAGCGCCGCTTGCGCCAGCAGCGCGCGCACGGAGACGCCGAGCTTGTCGGCGGCGGCCTGCGCGTGCGGCGCCAGCGCGCGCACGAAGCTGACCGGATCGCCACCGGGCAGCAACTTGGCCGCCACACCCACCGCAGTTGCCGCACCCTGTGCCACCTGGCCAAGCACGCCGCTTTGGCCGAGCGCGCTGAGCTTGCCCAGCAGTCCGGCCCACGGAGCGTCACCGCTGGCCGCACCCCTGGCCGCATCAAGCAGCGACGGCATACCAGCCGAACCCGCCGCAGCGGACAGAGCTGACACGCCCTGCGGGTTGTCGGCGCCCAATTGCAGCACCGCCCGCACATTGGCGTTGTTGATCGCCGCCGGCGACAGCAGCGGACCCTGCACGGGTCCGGGCAACGCCGGCGCGGCAGCGGCCTGGTCCTTGCCGCCAAGCTGGCGGATCAGCATCTTGGCGATGCCGATGCCATTGCGCCCGTTGGCCAGGGTGAGCGAAAGCTGCTGGTCGAACATGTCCCGATAGGTGTTGGCCTGCTCGCTGCCGGCAATGTCGCTGCCCATGCTGGCATTGGCGTCACGCATGGACTTGAGCATCATCTGCGTGAAGATGGCCTCGAACTGCTTGGCCACCGCCGGCAACGCATCCTTGCCGCCATCGCTGCGCGCACTGGCACGCAACTGCTGGAACCCGGACATCTCAGTCCAGGTATCGAGTGCGGGAAGGGCGGCATTGATGGGCGTCATGATGTCGTCTCGTTTGCTCAGATCACGACCAGCTCTGCACGAAGCGCGCCAGCCTGCTTGAGCGCCTGCAGGATGGAGATCAGGTCGCTGGGCGTGGCGCCCACCTGGTTCACCGCGCGCACGATCGTGTCCAGGCTGACGCCCGGACCGAACTTGAACATGTGTGCGCCCTCCTCGCTGACCTGCACGCTGCTGCTGGGCACCACCGCAGTCTGACCCTTGCTGAAGGGTGCCGGCTGGCTGACCAGTGCCTGCTCGCCGATGGTCACCTGGATGGCGCCGTGCGCCACGGCCGCAGCGGTTACGCGCACATCGGAGCCGATCACCACAGTGCCGGTGCGCGAGTTGACCACCACGCGCGCCGGCGCGTCGCCCGGCTGCACCTCGATGTTCTGGATGGACCCCAGCCATGCCACTTTCTGTGACGGATCCTGCGGGCCGCGCACGGACACCGAACCACCGTCCAGCGCCTGCGCGGTGCCCGCGCCGTAGGCGGCATTGATGGCCGTGGCGATGCGCCCGGCCGTGGTGAAGTCGGCGGTGTTGAGGTTGAGCGTCAAATTGCCGCCGCTGGAAAACGATGAAGCCACCGCGCGTTCCACCGATGCGCCATTGGGAATGCGTCCGGTGGCGGAACTGTTGATCTGCACGCTGGAACCGCTCTTGCCCTGGGCACTGATGCCGCCGACGACCACGGCACCCTGGCCCATGGCGTAGACGTTGCCGTCGGCACCGCGCAGAGGCGTCATCAGCAATTGCCCGCCGCGGATGCTCTTGGCGTTGCCGATCGACGCTACCGTGATGTCGATGGCCTGGCCGGGCTTGGCAAATGCCGGCAGCTCGGCGGTGACCATCACCGCGGCGGCGTTCTTCAACTGCGGCCGCGCGTTGGGCGGCACAGTGATGCCGAACTGCTGCAACATGTTTTCCAGGCTTTGCGTGGTGAACGGCGCCTGCGTGGTCTGGTCACCGGAACCATCCAGGCCCACCACCAGGCCGTAGCCGATCAACTGGTTGGAACGCACCCCGGCCACCTGCACCAGGTCGCGTACCTTGTCGGCATGCACCTGCGTGACAAGCAGGCATAGCGCCAGCGCCGCAAAGGCCCCTCGCAGGAGCCCACTTGCGGGCGATGTTTTTGCCGAATCACCAGTCCCGCATCGCGAATGCCGGGAAGAAAGCATCGCCCGCAAGCGGGCTCCTACGGTCAGTGACACGGACTTGTCCATCAGAACGGCATCCATTTGGAATTGAAAAAGCGCGACAACCAGCCGCGCGTATTGGCGTCGGCCAGCGTGCCGCGGCCGGTGTAGCTGATGCGCGCGTCTGCCACGCGGGTGGAGGGCACGGTGTTGTCCTGGCCGATGTCCTGCGGACGGACGATGCCGGAAATGCGCACCAGTTCCTGGCCCTGGTTGATGGTCAGCCACTTTTCACCGCGCACCAGCAGGTTGCCGTTGGACATGCGCTGGGCGACGGTGACCGTGATCTGGCCGGTAAGCTGATTGCTCTGGCTGCTGGAACCGGCGCCGTCAAAGGTGCGCTCGCCATCCAGTCCGATATCCGCGACCCTGCCGCCCAGGCTCAGGGTCTTGCCCAGCAACGTCGGTGACTTGATGTTGGCCTTGTCGCTCTTGCTGGTGCTGGTGGCGGATTTCTTTGTCGCCTGCGTGCTTTCCACCAGCACCACGGTGAGGATGTCGCCGGCGCGATGGGCGCGCGGATCGGTGAACAGCTCCATGCCCTGGCCGTCGTGGTAGATCGAGCCATCCGACGGGGCGGCGGCGATGTCCTGCGCCGGCGGCGGGGTCGGCGCCCATTGCGCATCGTCGCGCGCACGCGGGGCGCTGGCGCACGCGGTCAACGCGGCGAGCGCGCACATGAGCAGGGAGATTCGGCAGGTGTCGCGCATCACGTCATCACTCAGAGCTTGTTGGTCAGGAACTGCAGCATCGAGTCGGCAGCGGACACCGCCTTGGAGTTCATCTCGTAGGTGCGCTGGGTCTGGATCATGTCCACCATCTGCTCCACGACATTGACGTTGGAGGACTCCAGCGCGCCCGATGCCAGCGTGCCCAAACCATTCAGGCCCGGCTGACCGATCTGCGCCGAGCCGCTGGAGGCGGTTTCCAGGTACAGGTTGTCGCCGTTGGGCTGAAGCCCGGCGGGGTTGATGAAGTCTGCAAGTTGCAGCGTGCCCACCTGCTGGGTCGCGGCCTGGCCGGGCACGCTGACGCTGACCGTGCCGTCACTGCCGATGGTGATGCTCTGCGCGTTGGCCGGCACGCTGATGGCCGGGTCCAGCGCGTAGCCGTTGGCGGTAACGATCTGGCCGTTCTGGTCCATGTGCAACGAACCGTCGCGGGTGTAGGCGATGGCGCCGTCAGGCATGGTCACCTGCAGGAAGCCGCGACCCTGGATCGCCACGTCCAGAGAATTGCCGGTCTGCTCGATGTTGCCCTGGGTGAACAGCTTCTCGTTGCCCACCACGCGCACGCCGGTGCCCAGCATCAGCCCTGAGGGCGATTGTGTTTGTTCGGTAGTCTGCCCACCCGGCTGACCTTTGTTTTGATAGATCAAATCCTGAAACGATGCCCGCGAGCTCTTGAAGCCGGTGGTGTTGGCATTGGCCAGGTTATTGGATATGACGTCCATGCGCGTCTGCTGCGCATCGAGGCCGGTTTTGGCGATCCAGAGGGAAGCAAGCATGAGTCACTCCTGTTGATGAAGTGCAGTTGGCTATCAGCTCAACTGCAGAAGTTTTCCGGCGGTGGCAGCGTTGTCTTCGGCACTTTTAATCGCCTTGATCTGCATGTCGTACTGCCGCGACAACGCGATCATTTTCACCAGCTCGGTCGATGGATTGACGTTGCTGCCTTCCAGCACACCGGACGTGACACGTACGGTGGGATCCACTTCGGCCTGCCCTCCGTCAGCCAGGTGCATCAGCCCGTCACGGCCTTGCACCAGCTCCGCCGCATCCGGATTCACTAGCCGCAGACGATCCATGCCGGCCACCGTGTTCGGACTCGCGCCAAGCGGTACGGCGGAGATCGTGCCGTCCTCGCCAATGCTGATTTC
>JBDTIE010000193.1:0-5817 GCA_039936515.1 Rhodanobacter sp.
TGATCGTGCGCCAGCCGTTGGCACTGACCGAGAACGTGGACAAGTTCGACATCAAGGTGACGGTTGCCGGTGGCGGCATCACCGGCCAGGCCGGCGCCATCCGCCTGGGCATTGCCCGCGCGTTGGTGGAGTACGACGAGACGCTCAAGTCGCCGCTGCGCACGGCCGGTTTCGTCACGCGCGATGCCCGTGAAGTGGAGCGCAAGAAGGTCGGTCTGCACAAGGCCCGCCGCGCCACCCAGTTCTCCAAGCGCTAATCCAGCTTCATAGCCCCGTAGCCAAGCGGTAAGGCACCTGACTCTGACTCAGGCATCGGTGGTTCGAATCCATCCGGGGCTGCCACGTTCCGATCCCGCCGCCAGCAGCAATGCGCTGGCCAGGGTACAAAAAACCCGCCAGTTGGCGGGTTTTTTGTACCGCTCGGGCTACGCGCCAGCGTGCTGTGGCCGGCAAGAGCCGCGTTACATTTCGCTGTTTCCGACCAGCACGACATCGGCCGGCCGTCGCGCGAACAGCCCCACGGTGACCACTCCGGCCAGCTGGTTGAGTTCGGCCTCCATCGACACCGGGTCGGTGAGCTGCCAGCCGTGCACGTCGATGATCCAGTTGCCGTTGTCCGTCGTCACGCCGTCGCGCCATACCGGTTGGCCGCCACGCTGGGCAATCTCGCGTCCGACCAGGCTGCGCGCCATGGGGATGACCTCGATCGGCAGCGGAAACTTTCCGAGCAGGTCCACGCGCTTGCTGGAATCGATGATGCAAATGAATTTTTGCGCTGCGGCGGCGACGATCTTTTCGCGAGTCAAAGCCGCACCACCGCCCTTGATCAGGCGCTTGTGGTCGTCGCACTCGTCGGCACCGTCGATATAGATCGACAGCGGCCCGGCGGCGTTGAGGTCCAGCACCGGGATGCCGTGCTTGCGCAATTGCGCGCTGGATTGCTCCGAACTGGACACCGCGCCCTGGATGCGGTTTTTCAGATCAGCCAGGGCGTCGATGAAAAACGCCACCGTGCTGCCGGTGCCGACACCGATGATGGCGCCGTCCTCCACATAGCGCAGCGCCGCTTCAGCGGCTTGGCGTTTTTCGTTTTCGTGGCCCATGCGTGGCGTCCGGAAGTTGTGTGAGAGGAGACGGCGGCTGATCTTCCAGCGCCATGATGTATTGCCAGTGCTTCGGTTCCACCGGCATCACCGACAGCCGGTTGCCCTTGCGTAGCAGTTGCATGTCGGCCAGCGCGGCGTGGGTCTTGAGTTCGTCCAGACTGATGAGGCGCTTGAGTTTGCGCACATACTTCACCTCCACCAACGTCCAGCGCGGTTTGCCGCGCGTGCTGGCCGCGTCGAAATAGTGGCTGTGCGGATCGAACTGGCTGGGATCGGGGTAAGCGTCGGTTGCCACCCGGGCGATGCCGCCGATGCCGGGCACGGCACAGTTGGAGTGATAGAAAAACACCTTGTCGCCCACGCGCATGTCGTCGCGCATGAAGTTGCGCGCCTGGTAGTTGCGCACGCCATCCCAAGGCTCCTGGCCTTTGCGTTTCAGGTCGTCGATGGAAAACGACTCCGGCTCGGATTTCATCAGCCAGCAACCGGCGCTCATGCGGCCTCCGGTGGATCGACGGTCTGCGCGTTGCAGTCGATCAGTTCCTGTTCGGTGGCCACGTAATCCAGGCGCACGTCCCACGCCTGCACGTCCAGCTGAGATACCTCCTGGAAGGCGTAGGCGATGCCGACCAGGAGCGGCTCACGCGGCCGCGCGCCGGCGTTGAGAAAGGCGAAGCTGCGGTCGTAGTAGCCGCCGCCGTAACCCAGGCGGTGTCCACGTCGGTCAAACCCGAGCAGCGGCACCAGCACCAGTTCGACTTGCGCCGGCGTCATCCAGGTCGATGGCGTCACCGGCTCGGGGATTCCGAAACGGTTTGGTTGCACGGCGTCGCCGGCCTGCCACGGCGCGAACAGCAGGTGCTGGTCGGCCGTGGTTACCGGCAGCAGGAATTGCTGGCCGCGCGACACCAACGGCGAGATGACCAGGTTCAGCGGCAACTCGCCGCGACATGCCCAGTAGCCAGCTACCGGCGTGTCGGTGAAATATTCGGGAAGCTGTTCCAGCGTGCGCCGCAGGCCCTGGGCGGCGGCGACGCGTGCAGCCGGCGGCAGTGCATTTCGACGATCAGCCAGTTGCTGGCGCAATGCACGGCGCTGGGCGGGCACGTCCACGTCGTGGATCTCCGAAGGCGGCGCACTGCCCCATCGGATATCGGCGGGGCGGTGTCAAAAAGAGGTGGCGCAACCGCGATGCCGCTGCCCACCGAACGACCTTGATCCTGGAGGATCAGGTGGGAGGGCCACTTGGCATCAAAGGCTTTCCGCACGTGGCGGACATGCACAACAACCAATGTTGAGCCGACCCGGGGTCGTAGTTAGGAACAAGGCAAATGTCACAGTGTGCTGGCGCACATCGCAGAAACGCCGAGGTCATTCTAGGCATTTGCGCGGCAATGTGCCATGTGTCGCGATGGTCCGTTCAGGCTGGACCGTTCGTCTCGCCCAATGCCACCTGAAGTTTGTGCCGCAGTGCGCCCAGGCCGTCATCCACGCGTTGGCGCTGGTGTTCGTGCTGCCGGCGCAAGGCCATCAATTCGTGCGTGACGCTGATCGCGGCCAGCACCGCCAAACGCTCGAAACCGGTCGTTTTGGCGTTGCTGCGCAGTTCGCGCATCTTGCGGTCCAGGTAGACCGATGCGTCCAGCAGATCCTCGCGCTCCTCGGGCGGGCAGGCGACAAGGAATTCGCGATCGACGAGGCGCAACGTGACCGGATCAACTGCTTTGTCTGCCATGGGTGCGGCTCGCTGTCAGGGATGAATCGGAAAGAACAACGTGCCACGCAGCGGCTCGGCGTGGGCACGCATGATGCCGGTCAGCCGTTGCTTTCCAGGGACTTCAAGCGCTGGATCATCGCTTCCACGCGACTGCGCGCCTGTTCGTTGCGCGCGAGCAAGCCGGCGCGTTCGCCGCTCAGCTGCTCCTGGCTCTGGCGCAGGCTGCGGTTTTCCTCGCTGAGGCGGCGCACCGTGGCGAGCAGGCGATCAATCTGCTCGCCCAGCAGGGTCATCTCATTGGGCACGGAATCGGGCGTGTTCATGCGCGAAACTATAGCAGCGCGCGACCCCGGTTCGCCCGCGCGCATGCCGCGGCCGGGCCGCCGCAAGGGTGCATTAGACTTACCGCTCCCGCCTCGCGGTAATGCCAATGACCAGCCTCCCACCCGACGCTGCCGATATGCCCGGTGACGACACCATCACCTACGACCGGCTCGACACCCTGGTACGCCAATTGCGCTTGGGCACCACCGCCAGCGAGTTGCACGGCTCGCTGTGTGGCTACCTTGCCGGAGGTGGAATCTTGTGCGCCGGCGCGTTGTTCGCGGAGCTGCAACTGGATGGCGAGCCGGCGACGCCGTCGGCGTTGGAGCAGGCAACACTGGACACCCTGGTAAGCGAGACGGAAACCGCGCTGGCCGATCCGGAAATGGGCTTTGAGCCACTGTTGCCGGCGGATGACCGGCCATTGCCGGAACGTGCCGAGGCGCTGGCCGAATGGTGTCGCGGCCTGCTTGGCGGTTTTGGCCTGGCCGGCGCCACGGCGCACGCCAACTTGAGCGAGGAGGCCAGGGAAATGCTGCACGACCTGGGCGCCATCGCTGCGTCCAGCTTTGCTTACGGCGAGCAGGACGAGGACGAGGACGCCTTGATCGAGGTGCAGGAATTCGTGCGCGTCGGCGCCATGCTGCTGCACGCCGAGTGTTCGGCGCGTGGTGCGACTGCGAGTGGTCGCGTGCATTGAGCATCACGCGGGACGAGTTTGCGCGCCGGCGCCGGCAATTGATGCGCATGGCCGGTGCCGATGCCGTGGTGCTGGTGGCCGCCGCGCCAGAGCGCATGCGCAACGCCGATGCCGCGTGGCCGTACCGGCAGGATTCGGATTTCCATTACCTCAGTGGCTTCCCCGAGCCGGACGCGGTGTTGGCGCTCATGCCCGGCCGCGCACATGGCGAGGTGGTGCTGTTCTGCCGCGAGCGTGACGCGCAGCGTGAGCGCTGGGACGGCGCGGTGCTGGGCACCGAGCGCGCGGTTGCGGACTTCGGGCTCGATGACGCGTTTCCCATCGACGACATCGACGACATCCTGCCGGGCATGATCGAGGGTCGTGCGCGGGTGTATTGTGCGTTTGGCCGCGAGCCGGATTTCGATGCGCGGCTGCTCGGCTGGATGCGACGCCTGCGGCAATTGCGCGGTGGCGGCGTGGTGCCCAAGGAGTTTGTCGCGCTGGCGCATCTGCTGCACGATTTGCGGCTGTACAAGTCGTCAGCCGAACTGCGTTTGCTGCGCGAGGCGGCAGCCATCGCAGTCAATGCGCATCGTGCCGCGTGGCAGGCCGCGGTGGTGGGCAGCCATGAGTACGTGGTGGAGGCCGAACTGCTGCACGCCATGCGCGGCGCGGGCGCGGTGCCATCGTTCGCGCCCACGGTCGCTTCCGGCGCCAACGCCTGCACGCTGCACTACCGCGCCAATCGCGCGGCGCTGCGGCGTGGCGAGCTGCTGCTGATCGATGCCGGCGCGGAGTGGGAATGCTACGCGTCCGACATCTGCCGCACGATCCCGCTGGATGGCCGCTATCGCCGCGAGCAGCGAGCATTGTATGAAGTGGTCCTGGCCGCGCAGCAGGCGGCGCTCGACGAAGTGCGTCCTGGCCGTCCATTCGCCGCCGCACACACTGCCGCGGTGCGCATCCTGAGCGAAGGACTGTGCGCGCTCGGCCTGCTGTCCGCCAGCGCCGAGGCAGTCGTGGCCAATGGTACCTACCGGCGCTTCTTCCCGGCCAAGACCGGACACTGGCTGGGACTGGACGTGCACGACGTGGGCGACTACCGCGTGGATGGACAATCGCGCGTATTGGAACCGGGCATGGTGCTGACGGTCGAACCTGGCTTGTATATTCCCGCCGACGACAGCAGCGTGGCCGAGCGCTGGCGTGGCATTGGCATCCGCATCGAGGACGACGTGCTGGTCACCGCCGATGGCAATGAGGTGCTCAGTGCCGCATTGCCGAAAGACCCGGACGCCATCGAGGCATTGCTGGCCACTCGCTGATCGTCTCGCGCCTGCATCCAGGACATCCGCGAGCACTCACTGCCCGCCAGCACGGCTTCGAGGCGTAGGGCGGGCACCGCCCGCCGCCGTTCGAAGTTTCCGCCTGAGTGGCGGGCAGTGCCCGCTTTACGTCTGTTGCACAGAGCTGGCGGGCAGCGCCACCCTGCGCCGGCGCGCTCAGAGCGGATCGCCGTCGTCGCTGTTGCCTTGCTGCGCGGCCGCATCGGTTGCGCGCACCTCGTACCACATGGCATTGAGGATGGCGAAGGCACACGCCAAGCCCAGTCCGAGCATCCATGAGAAATACCACATTGCACTCAGCTCCAGTCTTGGGTGGTCAATAACCCGGCTCGTCACCCTTGGCCCGGTCCAGCGTGATGCGACCACGCATGACGCGGTAAACCCAGGCGGTGTACGCGATCACGATCGGCATCAGTACGGCGGTGGCAAACAGCATCAGCAGCAGCGTAGGCCGGGTCGAGGAGGCATCCCATATTGTCAGGCTCGAATGCGCATCCAGACTGGACGGCAGCAGGAACGGAAACAGCGCGAACCCGGCCGAGGCGATGGTGCCACCGACCATGAGGCTGCTGGCGATGAAGGCGCTGACGTCGCGCCGGGCAATCAACGCCTGCACGCCCACCGCGCCCATCAGCGCCAGCA
>JBDTIE010000194.1:0-6746 GCA_039936515.1 Rhodanobacter sp.
CATCGCCAGCATCGCGGTGGCGAGCGAGTCAAGCAGCACGTAGCGTGCGGTGTCCCATGCCTCGGTCGAGTCAATCCGGTAGTCGGAAACGTAGTCGGCGATGTCGACCATTGGCTGGTCAAAATCGGGACGCTCGGCGGAGCGGATATCGGTGGCGGTCATGGTGCATCTCGCTACGGGAAACTCCTATTTTAACCGACGTACGCGCGCCATGGCTTGACCGGCACATTGTTCACGCCAGACAATGGAGCAACCCAGAAGGGAGTAGTTCCCGTTGCGTCCGCGCATCGGTGTGGTGATCGTCAGCACGGGCGCCAAGCCCCGGTCACCACGGCAGCGATTGCGAACGAGACTTTTGCGGCAGGCACCGGACCGCGCGCGTCCATGCCTGCAGCATCGTCCGTCGCGCATGGAGATCGCATGGAAATCGCTGCACCTGATTTTTTCTCCGGTCTGCTGGCCATCATCCTGCTGGACCTGGTGCTCGCCGGCGACAACGCCATCGTCATCGCCATGGCTGCCAGTCGACTGCCGAAGGCCTTGCAACGCAAGGCCGTCTTCTGGGGAACCTTTGGCGCCGTCGCTGTGCGCTTTGCGCTTACCGCCGTGGTTGTCTATCTGCTGGAACTGCCTGGCCTGATGCTGGCCGGTGGCCTGCTGCTGCTGCCAATCGCGTGGAAGTTGCTGCACAACGACGCTGGCGACGACCCGCACGTCAAGGTTGCCACTACGTTCTGGAGCGCACTGCGCACGATCATCGTCGCCGACGCACTGATGGGCATGGACAACGTGCTGGCCATTGCCGGCGCGTCGAAGGGACACCTGGGACTGGTGATCATCGGCCTGCTGATCAGCGTGCCACTGGTGGTATGGGGTTCGACCCTCATCCTGAAGCTGATCGAGCGCTTTCCGATCATCATGTATATCGGCGCAGCCGCCATCGCTTTTACAGCCGGTCGCATGCTCGCCCATGATCACTGGCTGCGGCCCTGGTTTGCCGCGAATGGGTGGGCGCAATATGCGCTCGACGTCGTGTTGGTTATCGGCATTTGTGGCGGCGGCTGGCTGGCACACCACCGCCGGAACCGCCGGGCGCAGGCACGTGCCCAGGCGCAAACCGTCGTCGACCAGTAACGCTCGCGAGGGCGCACGCTTGAGACGTGCGCCACGCGGCGCGACACTGCACTCTTCCCCACGAATGGACTGCCCATGAAACTGTATTACATGCCCGGCGCCTGCCCGCTGGCTGCGCACATCGTGCTTGAGTGGATCGGCGCACCATTCGAAATCGTCGAGGTCAAGCGCAATGCGTTGAAAGAGCCTGAGTATCTGCGCTTGAACCCGGCCGGAGTGGTGCCGACGCTTGTCGATGACGATCTGGTCATTACCGAAAACGTCGCCATCCTGCAATATCTGGCCGAGACCCACCCGCAGGCACGACTGACGGGCGACACCCCGCGAGCGCGAGCGAAGGTCAACCACTGGCTGGGCTTTCTCAACTCCGACGTACACCAATCGTTCAAGCCGCTGTTCTCGCCGGCAAGCTTCATTGACGAGGAGGCACAGCATGCCGCGCTGGCGGCGCACGCAAAGCAAAAACTGCGCACGCTGTTTGCGCTGGCTGATGCCGGACTGCGCGACCACGATTGGCTCGCCGGTTCAACCCGGTGCATCGCCGATCCGTACCTCTACGTGCTGTTGCGCTGGGCGCGCGCCAAGGCCATCGATCTGGGCGGGCTGGACAACCTGCAAGGATTCTTCCAGCGCATGCACGCTGACGCGGGCGTGCAGGCAGCGGAGAAGGCCGAAGGCTTGTAAGCCGGTCGGCCGAGCTAGGCGAGCACACAAAGAAGGGCGCCGAACGGCCCCCTTCTTTATGTGCGAGATCGCTCAGCGCTTGTCGATTGGAACATAGGCCTGGTCTTCCGGACCGGTGTAGTTGGCGCTGGGACGGATGATCTTGCCGTCCTCGCGTTGCTCAATCACGTGTGCGCTCCAGCCGGCGGTGCGGGAGATCACGAACAGTGGGGTGAACATGGCGGTCGGCACGCCGAGCATGTGATAGACGCTGGCCGAGAACCAGTCCAGGTTGGGGAACATCTTCTTGGTCTGGCCCATCACCTGCTCAATGCGTTCGGAAACATCGAACAGCACTGGATTGCCGCCTTCGGTGCACAGGCGACGGGAAACCTCCTTGATGATCTCGTTGCGCGGGTCAGACACCGTGTAAACCGGGTGGCCGAAGCCGATAATGATTTCCTTGCGCTCGACGCGCGCGCGGATGTCGGCTTCCGCGGCGTCGGCGCTGCGATAGCGGGAAATGATTTCCATCGCCACCTCATTGGCACCGCCGTGTTTGGGGCCGCGCAGCGCACCAACGGCGCCGGTGATTGCCGAGTACATGTCCGCGCCGGTGCCTGCAATCACCCGCGCGGCAAAGGTGGAGGCGTTGAATTCGTGCTCGGCGTAGAGGATGAGCGACTTGTCCAGCGCTTGGGTGTGCAGGTCGCTGGGCGGCGTATCGTGCAGAAGGTGCAGGAAATGCCCGGCAATGGATTCATCGTCGGTCTGCGTTTCCACGCGCTTGCCGTTGTGGCTGAAGTGGTACCAGTACAGCAACATCGAGCCGAAGCTCGCCAACAACCGATCGGCGATTTCGCGCGCGCCGGTGACGTTGTGGTTGTCCTTTTCCGGCAAGACGGTGCCCAGCACCGAGCAGCCGGTGCGCAGCACATCCATCGGGTGGGTAGCTGCCGGCAGCAATTCCAGCGCCGCCTTGACTGGTGACGGCAGTCCGCGCAGGCGCTTCAGCCGCGCCCGGTAATGCTTGAGCTCGGCCCAATTCGGCAGTACGCCGTGCACCAGCAGGTAGGCCACTTCTTCGAACGTGCCCTTGGCCGCCAGGTCGTGGATGTCGTAACCGCGATAGTGCAGGTCATTGCCGCTGCGCCCGACCGTGCACAGCGCGGTATTGCCCGCGGCGACGCCGGACAGGGCCACCGACTTCTTCGGCTTGGGCAGGGTTTGCGTGTTGTCAGTCATGATGAAACCTCATGTAACGGAGTGATCCACGGGTATGGCGCAGGCATCTGCGGCGGCGCGGGCGGCGGGTCTCAAGCCTTGTCAGCGTCGGAAAACAAAGCGTCGAGCTTGTGCTCGTAGTCGTGATAGCCAAGCAAGTCGTACAACTCCTCGCGCGTCTGCATGGACGGCACCGCCGCCTTTTGCGTGCCGTCGCGGCGCACGGTGGTGTAGAAATACAGCGCCGCCTTGTTCATCGCGCGATAGGCGCCGCAGCAGTACAGGATGATGTCCACGTCCGCGCTGGCCAGTTCCTCGCGCGTGAACAGCGGGGTTATGCCGAATTCGGTGATGTTGGCCAGGATCGGCACGCGTACCGCGGCCTTGAACTGCCGGTACTGCTCAAGCGTGATGATGGCCTCCGGGAAGATCATGTCCGCACCAGCCTCCACGCAGGCCTGCGCGCGCTCGATGGCCGACTCCATGCCTTCCACCGCCAGCGCGTCGGTGCGCGCCATGATCACGAATTGCCCATCGCTGCGTGCATCCACCGCGGCCTTGATGCGATCGACCATCTCCGCCTTGGGGACGATGGCCTTGCCGGGTCGATGACCGCAGCGCTTGGCCGCGACCTGGTCCTCGATGTGCATGGCGCTGGCGCCGGCCTTGGCCAGCGAGCGCACGGTACGCGCGATGTTGAACGCCCCACCCCAGCCGGTGTCCGCGTCCACCAGCAGCGGCAGGTCGCAGACGTCGGTGATGCGCCGGATGTCGGTGAGGACATCCTCCAGCGCGCTGATGCCCAGGTCCGGCATGCCCAGCGAATTGGCAGCCACGCCGCCACCGGAGAGGTAGATCGCCTGAAACCCGGCGCGCTGCGCCATGCGCGCGGCAAACGCCGTGATGGTGCCAACGACCTGCAGCGGCCTCTCGGCGGCGACTGCGGCACGAAATCGTGCGCCGGCGGAAAGGGTCTGGCTCATGGCGGCTCCGGCAAAAGCGGTATTTTAGCCGATCCGGGCGTTGCGTCCGGAGTGCACGGGCCGCACCGCGCGTGGCTGGACCACTGACCACGCGGCTGGCAAGGGTGACGAATCGCCCGCGCTTCCGTACATTCGCCTTGATGAGCACAACCAACTCGCTGGCAAAACGCATCCTCTGGGGCCTGGTCATCGGCGTGGTCGCGGCGGTGGTGACCCTTGGCGTGGGCTATGTGCACCCGGGCACGCTCGCAGTGATGCGGAATATCTCCACGGCGGTGTTCGACCCGCTGGGGCAAATCTTCCTGCGCATGTTGTTCTTCGTGGTGATCCCTCTGGTGTTCACCTCACTCGCCTCCGGCGTCGCCCAACTCGGCCAGCTGAGCAAGCTCGGACCCTTGGCCGGGCGCACGTTTGCGCTGTTCTTCGCCAACATGTTCATCGCCGTGATGATCGGCCTGGTGATGATGAACACCGTGCAGCCGGGCCATCACCTGGACCAGCAGTCGCGCGCGCAGTTGATGCAGGAATACGGCAGCAGCGCGCAAAAGACGATCGATACCAAGGCCGCGCAACCGAGCATGAGCTTCGCCACGCTCGTGGAGATGTTCATGCCGCGCAACCTGCTCGGCGCCGTGGCCGGCCCCAGCCGTGACGCGCTGGGGGATGTGCTGCCACTGATCATCTTCGCCATCCTGGTGGGTGCTGCCGCCACGCAGTTGCGCGAGAAGGAACGCAGGCGCGTGCAGGCGGCACTGGACACGATCACCGACCTGATGACAAAGATTGTCGGCTTCGCGCTGCAACTGGCCCCGTACGCAGTGCCGGCGATGATCTACAGCGTGATCGTCAAGG
Source organism: Rhodanobacter sp. (assembly GCA_039936515.1). Classification (GTDB taxonomy): domain Bacteria; phylum Pseudomonadota; class Gammaproteobacteria; order Xanthomonadales; family Rhodanobacteraceae; genus Rhodanobacter. Next base: position 4,857 of record JBDTIE010000194.1, read on the forward strand.
TCGGGCCTGACGTGCTGGTCGCGCTGTCGGTGTTCGTCGCCGGCTGCACGGTGGCGTTGGCGTTGCATCTGTTCGGCACCATGTCGCTGTGGATCCGCTTCCTCGCCAAACGCTCGCCGTTGCAGTTTTTCCGCAAGATCCAGCCGCTGCTGATCACCGCCTTTTCCACCAGCTCGAGCAGCGCCTGCCTGCCCGCCTCTCTGGCAGTGGCGCACGAGGAACTCAAGCTGTCGCCAAGCACCGCCGGCTTCGTGCTGCCGCTGGGCGCGACGATGAACATGAGCGGCACGGCGTTGTTCGAAGGCTGCGTGGTGCTGTTCGTGGCGCAGACTTTCGGCGTGGACCTGACGTTGAGCCAGCAGTTCATCATGATGTTGCTGGCGGTGTTGAGTGCGGTGGCCGTGGCCGGCATCCCGGGAGGGTCGCTGCCGATGATTGCCGGCCTGCTTGCGACCTTCGGCATTCCACCGGAAGGCATTGGCATCATCATCGGCGTGGATCGCATCCTGGACATGATGCGCACCACGGTCAACGTCGGCAGCGACATCGTGGTCGCCACGGTGGTCGACCGGCAGCTGCAGGCAAAGCTCGCGAGTTCATAGGCTGCGCTAATCAACCCGATGCCGACAATCAATTGGATTGATCGGGCGAAGCGCCATATCCTTGGTCACATCTTCAACCACAACGGGAAAAACACGATGTCGCTGATCAATACCGAAATCAAGCCGTTCAAGGCGCAGGCGCTGAAGAACGGCAAGTTCATCGAAGTGACCGAAGCCGACCTCAAGGGCAAGTGGTCCGTGGTCTTCTTCTACCCGGCGAACTTCACTTTCGTCTGCCCCACGGAGCTGGAGGACCTGGCCGACAACTACGCCGCGTTCCAGAAGCTGGGGGTGGAGATCTACTCCGTGTCCACCGACACGCATTTCGCGCACAAGGCGTGGCACGACACCTCCGAGGCGGTGAAGAAGATCAACTACACGATGGTCGGCGACCCCACCCACATCCTGTCGCGCAACTTCGATGTACTGATCGAAGCTGACGGCATTGCCGATCGCGGCACCTTCGTGATCGACCCGGCCGGCAAGATCCAGATCATCGAGCTCAACGCCGGCGGTATTGGCCGTGACGCGAGCGAGCTGCTGCGCAAGGTCAAGGCCGCGCAGTATGTTGCCGCCCACCCGAACGAGGTGTGCCCGGCCAAGTGGCACGAAGGCGAGAAGACCCTGGCGCCGTCGCTCGACCTCGTCGGCAAGATCTGATTCATCGGCACCGCGACGCTGATCGCGCGGACCCGGAGTGCTTCCGGGTCCCTCCTGCCACTCGCCGGACGTCCGTCCGGCGCGTTACAACCACAAATACCGCCTGCCAGCGCCGCCCGGGTTCCCTCGGGTGCTGGCCAGGCTTACTCTCAAGCCAGCCACGGAGACGCCGCCATGTTGGATGCCAATATCGCTTCGCAGTTGAAGGTCTACCTGGAGCGCGTCACGCAGCCCATCGAGCTGGTCGCGTCGCTGGATGACAGCGCCAAATCCGTGGAGTTGAACGAGCTGCTGGAAGAGCTCGCGTCGTTCTCGCCCAAGGTCAGTTTGGTTCGTCGAGACGACAACGCGCGCAGGCCGTCGTTCGCGATCAATCGTGCCGGCACCAACGTGGGGCTGCGCTTTGCCGGTATCCCGATGGGCCACGAATTCACTTCGCTGGTGCTGGCGCTGCTCCAGGTCGGCGGGCACCCGCCCAAGGCGTCAGCGGAAGTCATCGAGCAGATCCGCAACCTCGACGGCGACTTCCACTTCGAGACCTATTTTTCGCTGTCGTGCCAGAACTGCCCGGACGTGGTCCAGGCGCTCAACCTGATGAGCGCGATCAATCCGCGCATTCGCCACACCG
>JBDTIE010000195.1:0-7900 GCA_039936515.1 Rhodanobacter sp.
GCGACGCCGGCCGAACAAAAGACCATCGACTACGTGGTTGCGCAGCTGCAGGACGCCGGCGTGCAGCCGGGCGGCGACCTCAAGGACGGCAAGCGCGAGTGGACCCAGGCGGTGCCGCTGCTGCGCAGTGAGATCGTCGGCACGCCAACGTTGACGCTGAGCGATAACGGCAAGTCGCAGACGCTGACGCAGGGCACGGAAATCGCCATCCGCGCACCCATGGACGGATCCACGGAAGTCAACGTCAGCAACGTGCCGCTGGTGTTCGTCGGCTACGGCGTGACCGCTCCGGAGCGCAAGTGGGACGACTACAAGGACGTCGACCTGCACGGGAAAATCGCCGTGGTGCTGATCAACGACCCGGACTTCGAGACCGGTCACGGTGATTTTGGCGGCAAGGCCATGACCTACTACGGCCGCTGGACCTACAAGTATGAGGAGGCGGCGCGCCGCGGTGCCGTCGGCGTGCTGGTGGTGCATGAAACCGCGCCCGCCTCATATGGCTGGGCCACGGTGAAAAACTCCAACACCAACACGATGTTCGACATCGTGCGCGACAAGCCGGGCGACACCCATACCCAACTCGAAGGCTGGATCCAGCACGACCTTGCGGTGTCCATGTTCAAGCACGCCGGGCTGGATTTCGCCGCGCTGAAAAAGCAGGCGCAGACCCGCGCGTTCAAGCCGGTCACGCTCAAGGGGCAAACCCTGTCAGCCAACTTCAAGGTCGACTCCGGCGTGATCACCTCGCACAACATCGTCGGCCGCATCGATGGCAGCAAGTATCCAGAGCAGACGGTCATCTACAGTGCGCATTGGGATCACTTGGGCATTGGCCAGCCTGACGCCAAGGGCGACCGCATCTACAACGGCGCCGTCGACAACGCCACCGGTACCGCCGCGCTGATTGAACTGGCGCGTGCCTTTGCCAAGGCGCCGCAGCCGGAACGCTCGGTGGTGTTCCTCAACGTCACCGCCGAGGAAAAGGGCTTGCTCGGTTCGGAGTACTACGCGGCCAACCCGCTGTATCCGCTGGCCACCACCGTCGGCGTGCTGAACATGGACGCATTGGACCCGACCGGCCCGGCACACAATTTCACCATCTCCGGCAGCGCCAAACTCGGCCTGCTCGACGACCTGGTCAGCGACGCGAAAAAGTTCGGCATGACCTACACCCCCGACCCGAAACCGGAGGCCGGTTACTTCTTCCGCTCCGATCATTTCTCCTTTGCCAAGCGCGGCGTGCCCGCCGTGTCGTTCGGTTCGGGCAATGACCTGGTTGACGGTGGCGTGGCGGCCGGCAAGGCCGCGGAGGACGATTACACCGCCAAGCGCTACCACCAGCCCGCCGACGAATGGCAGGCCAGCTGGACGTTCACCGGCATGGCACGCGACCTGCAGCTGCTGTACATGGTCGGCAGTGACCTGGCCAACTCGCAGCAGTGGCCGGACTGGAGCAAGGACTCCGAGTTCCGTGCCGCCCGCGACGCGACGGCAACGCAGCGCAAGTAGCCTCCAACCCTGTGCGCCAGACAGTGGTGCTGTCTGGCGCGGGAACATCGCATGAGCCCACCACCCACCAGGACGTCGACAGTTACCGCCGTCCTCATGGTTTGCGTGGGCCTGGTCTGCCTGTATCTGGCGCTGGACGGCCTGGCCACCGGTTCGGTCACGGCGGCCAGCAGATACATCCTGAACCCGACCAGCTCAACAGCGCAGCCCCTGCGCTACTGGTTCGACGAACTTTTCTGGTTTGGACTGGGCATTTACCTGGTGCTATGGCCCGTTTTCCGATCCAGGTGCCAGCGCTGAAGACGACGCCGCAACGCCGGTTGCGCACTTTCCAGGCCCCTGCAGCTCACGCCGGCGCGTTGATCACCGCCAGGAAATCGCGACCGTAGCGCTTGAGCTTGGCTTCGCCGACCCCGCTGATGGTGGCCATCTCGTCCTCGTTGGCCGGCAGTGCACGCAACATCGCCAGCAGCGTGGCATCGTGGAACACCACATACGGCGGCACGCCCTGCTGCTTGGCCAATTGCGTGCGCACCCCACGCAGCGCGTCCCACATGGATTGCTCGTACGCCTCGATGCCGATGTTGCTGGCCACGGCGCTCTTGCGCTCGCTGCGGCTGCGCCGCCCGGCACGTGGCGGACGCGCATCGGCGCGCAGTTGCACCCTGCGTTCGCCACGCAGCACCGCGCGGCTGCCGGCGCTCAGGCGCAGCGTGCCGTAACCTTCGGCATCGGCCTCGAGCAAACCGGCGGCAAGCAACTGGCGGAAGATCGAACGCCACTGCCGATCGTCCATGTCCGCGCCGACGCCAAACGTGCTCAGGCGGTCGTGGCCCAAGCTCTGCACGCGCTCGCTGCTCACACCGCGCAGGATGTCGATGACGTGGCCGGAACCAAACCTCTGTCCGCTGCGATAGACCGCCGACAGCGCCTTTTGCGCCGGCACCGTGGCATCCCAGGTCTGCGGCGGTGCCACGCAGTTGTCGCAATGCCCGCAGGCCTGCGGATAAACCTCGCCGAACGCGCCCAGCAGCATTTGCCGCCGGCAACCCGTGGCTTCGGCGTAGGCCAGCAGCGACTCCAGTTTCTGCCGCTCCACGCGCTTGCGCTCGTCGCCGGATTCGCCCTGGGCAATCATCTGGCTCATCGTCACCACGTCGGACAGGCCGTAGATCATCCACGCCTCGGCCGGCAAGCCGTCGCGACCGGCGCGGCCAGTCTCCTGGTAGTAGCCCTCCATGCTCCTGGGCAAATCCAGGTGCGCGACAAAACGCACGTCCGGCTTGTCGATGCCCATGCCGAAGGCGACGGTGGCCACCATCACCACGCCGTCCTCGCGCAGGAAATGTTTCTGGTTTGCCGCGCGCGTGGCGCCGTCCAGTCCGGCGTGATACGGCAAGGCCTCGACGCCGGATTCGGCCAGCCACGCGGCAATGTCATCGACCTTGCGTCGGCTCAGGCAATAAACGATGCCCGACTCGCCATGATGGCCATCGAGGAACTCGGAGAGCTGGCGCTTGGCGTTGTAGCGCAAGGCGACGCGATACCCGATGTTGGGTCGGTCGAAGCTGGCGACGAAGCGTCGTGCCTGTTGCAGCGACAGACGTTCGACGATTTCCTCGCGCGTGCGTTCGTCGGCGGTGGCGGTAAGCGCGATGCGCGGCACGGCCGGAAACCGCTGCGGCAGGATCGCCAACTCCCGGTATTCGGGACGAAAATCGTGGCCCCATTGCGACACGCAATGCGCCTCGTCGATGGCGAACAGCGCCACGCTCGTGCGCTCCAGCAGGCCCAGAAAGCGCTCGGTCAGCAGCCGCTCGGGGGCGACATAGAGCAAGTCGAGTTCGCCGCCCAGCAACTGCCGCTCGACCTCGCGCTGGGCCTGCGCATCGAGGCTTGAGTTGAGGTACGCCGCGGCCACACCAACGGCGCGCAGCGCATCGACCTGGTCCTGCATCAACGCGATCAATGGCGATACGACAATGCCGGTGCCCGGCCGCAACAGGGCAGGGATCTGGTAGCACAGCGACTTGCCACCACCGGTAGGCATGAGCACCAGCGCGTCACCCCCGGCGCTGACCTGCTCCACCACCGCCTGCTGCTGGCCGCGGAAACTGGCGTATCCAAAAACGCTTTGCAACAGCTCGAGAGCGGCTTGATCCATCCCGACCATGCTAGGGGGCAAGGTGCTGGAAGCCAAGCCGGGAGAAGCCCGTGGAAGGTGTGGGCTGGGGACTCTCGATCATGGTGATGCGACCTACGAAGCAAAAGCTTTCGTGCGCCTTCGGCGCGCGAGTCACTTTCTCTCGCTTGCCCGAGAGGAAGTAACCAAAGAGAGGGGCACCCCGCTTGGCGCGTTCCGGGGATCCCTGCCCGGAAAGTTCGTGAGACAGAGCCGCACAGGGGTCCCGGCAGAGCTGCGCGCATCCAGCGCGCACTCGGCGATAAGCAAGATCAACAACGCGTTCCCGCCCTTTCTGCGCACCTTCCTCCGTTTGGCGGGGAAAGATAGGCGCAACCGCGCTCACGAATCCGGCATCCCCCACAACACGCGATCCAGATCGGCATCCAGGCCGAAGCGCCACAGCGCCACGCGACCGTTCTTGACTTCGACGCCCTCGGCGCGCAGCAGGCGGCACTGCATGCGGAAAGCGGGGCTGCCCGCTGCCAGGGCGATGTGGCCACTGGCGCGCAACACGCGGTGCCAGGGCAGTTGCATGCCGCCAGGGGTTTGACCAAGCAATGTGCCCACCAGCCGGGCGCGGCCGGGCAGGCCGGCGCGCAGGGCAATGGCGCCGTAGCTGGCGACACGGCCGCGGGGAATGGCGGCAATGGCAGCGTAGACGCGTTGGTGGCTGTCCTGCATGGGCCAAGCCTGCGCAGTTCGGCGCGCAGGGTCAAACCCGACCGGTCTACATGAAGCCGGTGGAAAGCAGCACCAGTCCGTAGGCCAGCGCGGCGGTGATGGGCAACGTCAGCACCCAGGCCCAGACCATGCGCCTGACCACGGTCCAGCGAATCGCGCTGAAGCGCTTGGCTGCACCCACGCCCATGATCGATGTCGACACGATGTGCGTGGTCGACACCGGGATACCGAACGTCGAAGCGGCGAAGATGATGATGGCGGAACTGGTTTCGGCAGCAAAGCCGTTGATCGGATGCAACTTGACCATCTTGTGGCCCAACGTCTTGATGATGCGCCAGCCGCCACCAGCCGTTCCCGCCGCCATGGTAAGCGCCGCCACCACTTTGACCCAAGTCGGGATCAGCAAGCCGCCGGTCGGATCCTCGGCAATCTGCAGGAAGTGCAGCCAGCGCGGCAGCTCGTCGAACTCGTGCGCCGCGGTGCCGCCGGCCAGTGCCAAGGCGATGATGCCCATGCTCTTCTGCGCGTCGTTCATGCCATGCGCCACGCCCATCGCGCTGGCCGACACGATCTGCGCCTTGCCGAAGAAGCTGTTGACGAACGGTGTGCGCCCGAAGCGGCGCATCCAGCCGCGACGCTCCGCGAACCAGGCCAGGACCGCATACAGCAAGCCCATCAGCATGAAGCCCAGGACAAAGCCCGCGAACGGCGAATACATCATCGGCATGACCACCTTGGGGATCACGCCCAGCCCCGTGAACCAGCCGCCGTCGGCCCAGATCACCGACCCCATGCGGTTGCCCGAAAGCGCCAGCGCCGCACCCACCATCGACCCAACCAGGGCGTGGCTGGAGCTGGACGGCAGACCCAGCCACCATGTGATCAGGTTCCAGATGATGGCCGCGAGCAGCGCGCAAATGATCAGCTGCGGGCCCATGTCGATAACCCCGGCATTGAGCAGGCCCGAGGCGATGGTGGCGGCCACGGCCGTGCCGATCAGCGCACCAAACAGGTTGGTCACGGCCGCCAGCAGCACCGCCTGTCCAGGCGACAGCACCTTGGTCGCCACCACCGTGGCGATGGAGTTGGCGGTGTCGTGGAAGCCGTTGATGTAGGTAAAGGCCAGGGCAATGATGACCTCGACGATGACCAGGCTCAGGCTCATGCCAGCACTCCAGCAGCCGGCGCCGGCGCGGTCGCGCCGCCCTGCGCGGTGAGGCACACGCCAGCAGCGGTGTCCGCGCGCATGCTCAGGAGTTCTTCAGCACGATTGAATACACGATGTTGCCCACATCGCGACACTTGTCGATGGCTTTCTCGATGAGCTCGAACAGGTCCTTGGCGAGCATGGCGCGCATCACGTCGCCACCTTCCACATACAACGTGCGGTAAGGCGCCAGCAGCATGCGGTCACCTTCGGACTCCAGCGCCTGCAGGCGGTCCTGCAGCTTTTTCATCGGATCCACCTGCAGGCTCTTGCGCAGTTGGCCGATCATCTGCGCGACCACCGCCGTGGACTGGGTGAGGATCTGCGCGCGCTGGGCAAAGTCCACCCCGTCCACGCGCGCGGCGACGATCTCGTAGCGCTCGGCGAACTTCTCGATGGTCTTGGGAATCTTGTACAGCGCCGAGTTCAGCGCCTCGATATCCTCGCGGTCGAGCGCGGTGACGAAGGTGTTCATCAACTCCTCGCTGATTTGCGCGGCCAACTCCTTCTCGCGCACGCGATTGGCGGTGAACGAGGACATCAACGGACCTTCGCCGTTGTGGCTGAGCAGCGCCAACAGGTCGTTGGCACTGTCGCAAGCGGCGGCTGCGCTCTGTTCCAGCAGGCCGTAGAACTTGTCGCCTTTGCCAAAGATCGTCTGCAGGGAAAACATGCGCCAAGGGCCTTGATGGAATCCCCGGCATGGTACAGGACTGCCATGCTGCCCTGCACCAGCGGACGTACACCTGAATTGCACGGGCGCTTGCCCTTACACTCTCAAGCCATGCCCCCGCCCCCTGCCCTGTCGCGATGCTGACCCAACTCGCGCTCGTTTTCTTCCTGGCCCTGTGCAACGGCTTCTTCGCCTTGTCCGAAATGGCACTGGTCGCCTCGCGTCGCAGCCGGCTCAAGCAGATGGCGCGTGACAGCCGACACGCCGCGCTGGCGCTCAAGCACGCGCAGGCGCCGGAACATTTCCTGTCCACCGTGCAGGTGGGTATCACGCTGGTGATGCTGATCACCGGTGCGGTCGCCGGTGATGCGCTGGGCGGGCACATCGCCGCGCTGATCGGCGGTACGCACGCAGCGTGGCTTGCGCCGTACACGCGGATATTGGGCATCGTGCTCGGCTTTGCGCTGATCTCCTTCATCCAGATCGTCATTGGTGAACTGGTGCCCAAGCGTCTGGCGCTGTCCGCGCCCGAGCGCACCGCGGTGCTGGTGGCGCTGCCGATGCTGGTGCTGGCGCGGGTGACCGCGCCGTTCGTGTGGCTGCTCAATGCCTCCAGCAACCTGTTGCTGCGCCTGCTGCGCAGCAACCCGCAACGCCGCGGGGTGGTGACCGAGGAGGAGATCCGCCTGCTGGTGGCCGAAAGCGCCGAACAAGGCGTGCTGGACGCGGACGAGCACAACATGGTCAACCGCGTGCTGCGCCTGGGCGACCGCACGGTCGACAGCGTGATGACTCCGCGCATGCGCATTGCCTGGCTCGACATCGCCGCCTCGCGCGAGGAAAACATCGAGGTGCTGCGCGATACGCCGTATTCGCGCTACCCGGTGTATCGCGGTGACGAGAGCGACGTGGTCGGCGTGGTCGAGGTCAAGCGCCTGCTGTACAGCTTCACCGAAGGCCGGCCTGAACTGTTCGACCACCTCGCCAAGCCGCTGTTCATCCCCGCCACCGCACGCGCGCTGGACCTGCTGGAAGAATTCCGCGACGCGGAAACGCCGCTGGCGCTGGTGGTGGACGAATATGGCGACATTGAGGGCGTGGTCACCGTCAACGACCTGCTGTCGGCGGTAGTGGGCGCCAGCCAGATCGGCCACGCCGGCACCGATGAGCACGCACCCATCGTGCAACGCGAGGACGGCAGCTGGCTGATCGACGGCTCCCTGTCCACCGACGACCTGCGCGAGTTGCTGCAGATCGTGCAGTTACCCGGCGAGGACGACCACGACTTCCACACTGCCGCGGGCATGGTGATGTCGGCGCTGGGCCGCATCCCGCATATCGGCGAGACCTTCGACTGGGCCGACTACCGCTTCGAGGTGGTGGATCTGGATGGCGCGCGCATCGACAAGCTGCTGGTGACCTTCACGCCGCAAGACCAGACCGACGAGGACGACGGTTAAGTCATGTCAGCGTAAGGCGGGCACTGCCCGCCGCTATTGAGTCTTGGCGTGTGAGCGCGCGCGGCGGGCGGTGCCCGCCCTACATAAGCGAACGCAACGCCATCAGACCGCGTCGGACGGAGGCCTGGCGACCCCGGCCAGCTGCGCCATGCGCTGCGCGTCGGCGAAAATCCCGTGCAGGA